>JAZDPI010000045.1:0-2159 GCA_043797775.1 Candidatus Eiseniibacteriota bacterium | reverse complement strand
CCCTCCATATATAGGGGACAGTCCGCGGAGGGGGGGGGGGGCTCCCTTTCCCCCGCGTCGTGACTTCGTGGTTGTCAAAGATCGGGATTAGTCAGACACCCTCCTAGGGGGGACTTTCCGCCTCGGGTGAATCCGCTGAGACGGACGCAATCCACCATAGTCCCGACCGCAGTACGATGCGGCCAACCCTGCAGGGCTCCCTTGGTCGGCCTAGGAGCCGACTTGCTCGACGATCCGGATCAGGGGCAGGAAGAGTGCGATCACGATGAAACCCACCGTTGCGCCCAGCCCGACTATCATCACGGGTTCGAGTATGCTCATGAATGCGCCGACGGCGACGTCGACCTCCGCGTCGTAGTTGTTGGCAATCTTGGCGAGCATCTTATCCAGCTCGCCGGTCTCCTCGCCGACATCGATCATGTTGATGACGATATCATCGAAGACGCCCGTGGCCGCAAGCGGTTCGGCGATGCTCTCGCCTTCGCGTATGCTGTCGTGGACATCCTGGACGGCGTTCGCGACGACCTCGTTGCCTATGGCGTTCTTGACTACTGCCAGCGCCTCGAGGATCGGCACGCCGGACGAGATGAGCGTGCCAAGCGTGCGGGCGAACCGGGAAATGACCGCCTTTCTCATTATGTTCCCGAAGAGCGGCAGTTGGAGTTTCATCTTGTCCACCAGGAGCCGCCCGCCCGTGGTCCGGCCCATCATTCTGAACACGGTGAGACAGAGCAATGGAAACGCGGGTATCAAGTACCAGAAGGCGGCGATCATTTCGCTAAGGTCGAGCAGGATCGAAGTCGCCGCCGGCAACGTGTGGCCGAGGTCCGCGAAGACCTTCTTGAACGAAGGAATGACGAACACCATGATGCCTGCGACGATGCCGACTGCGACCGTCATGACGGCCACGGGATAGATCGCCGCGCCGATGATCTTCCGCTTGAGCGCCTGTGCCTTTTCGAGAAACTGCGCGAGCCGCTGCAGAATCGTGTCGAGCACGCCGCCCGCCTCTCCGGCTTTTATCATGTTGACATAGAGCTTGTCGAAGGCCTTCGGGTGACGCGCCATCGCTTCGGAGAGAGAGCTGCCGCCTTCCACGTCTTCGGTCACCTGTGCAAGTATGCCCTTGAGCAGGCATGGTTTCATCTGGCCTTCCAGCACCTTCAGGCTGCGCACGATCGGCAGACCGGCATCCTGCAGAATGGAGAGCTGCGTGGTGAACTGCGTGATCTGCTTGGTGCTCACGCCGCCCAGCACGAAGCCGATGTTCTTCCTGCCCGGTCCGCGCACTGTGCCGCCGGTCACCGCGGCCGTCTTCTCCTTCACGTTCGTCGGGAAGTAGCCCAGCTTGTGCACACGGTTGATCGCGTCCTGCGAGGAGACCGCCTCGATCTCCGACTTGACCTTCCTGCCTCGGCTGTCAACCGCTTCGTAGGTGTAGACCGTCATTGTAGGAACCCTCCTCAACATGTGATTTCGGAAGGGGATAGAAGGAAAACAGGGACTGTACGAGACTGGCATGAGACTCAAGACGGCTCAAGCCTCAGCCCGCCTCGTCTCATCTCGTAGAGGTCACCGAACCTATTGAATTCCAGTTCTTCTTCATCTTCTCTGGCTCTCTTACAAGTCTCGTCCAGTCCCTGTTTCTCTGACGGATTCTTTCTACGGATTCATTTGCGACCCCACGACTTCCGCGTCTTCAAGGCCGGCTTTCTCGACCTCAAATCGGCTCAATGTCATGCAGTCCGCCGAATCCTGCTGCGCAAGACCTTCTCGAACGTCGCGTCAGATACGGCGCCGCGCTCTCTCAGACGACATAACAGTGTCAGTTGCGCGGACTCTTGGGAGTCGCGGCCGCTACTGCGATGCTCGCGAGGTGTGCGATCAAGCTTCATACTCATGTAGCACGTAACATATACAGTGCGCAACCTCAAGAACCCTAGAGAAGCCAGGACTGTACCGATAATCGCCAGGAAAGCAACTATGGCCTTTTTCCACAGGCCGGCCTTCTGACCAGGTTTCACTTCCATCCAAAAGATGATCGAGAGCAACGGCGCGGACACGAGCAGACCGACCCCGAAGGCTATCATCAGTACTGTTGCCAAGCCTTCATAGAAGTCCGGATCGAGCCGCGTACCCGAAGGAATTGACAATAGTGC
>JAZDPI010000035.1:0-8223 GCA_043797775.1 Candidatus Eiseniibacteriota bacterium | reverse complement strand
AGAAGGAAATCGCCGAAAGCCCCACGTCCTTTGTTATCTTCACCCCTTCGCCCAGGGCGAGAGGGCTGATCACCCGTGTGCTCGCGACAAGCACGATCGAGAAAACGACCAGGACGTAGAGGATCTTGTCTCTGAGAGCCTCTCTGAAGGTGTTGTGCGCGATCGCCAGAACTCTCACCTGGCTCCTCCTTGCCTAGCTTCTGACCAGACTCACGGAATCGGACGCCCTCTTCGCGGGCCTTTCCGCTATTTCCTTCAAGAAGAGCGATTCCAACGATTCTTTCTGAGGCACCACCGAAAGAATCCTCGCCCCGTCCCTCGCGAGCTTCCCGAGAACCATCGTGGCCGTGTCTAAGTTCTTCAAACTGAGCACCGTGGTCTCCCCCACCTGCTCGAGCCTCTCGACCAACGGCCGAATTCTGAGGATTGTCTCCGTCTTGACGTCCTTGGCAGCGATCTCGACGCCGCTCTCTTTGCCGGGCAGAATCTCGTTGACGCTGCACACGCGTTCCAGCCGGCCTCCGTTTATTATGCCCACCCTGTCGCATATCAGCTCAACGTCGGGGATTATGTGGGAACTGAAGAACACTGTCTTCCCCTCTTCCTTGAGTCTCAGCATCGTGTCGCGGAACTCCTTCCTGCCTATGGGATCGAGCCCGCTCATAGGTTCGTCGAGAATGAGAAGACGCGGATTCCCGACCATGGCCTGCGCAAGGCCCGCCCTCTGAAGCATGCCCTTCGAGAACTTCCTGAGCTGGGTCTTCTCTTCATCCACCAGCCTGGCTGCGAACAGGGCCTCCGCAACCCTTCTCTCGACTTCCCTCTTGCTCTTGGTGCCCGACAGCACGGCACAGAGTCTCAGGAATTCGCCCAGGCTCAGGCAATCATAGAAATAGGGATCCTCAGGAAGAAACCCCACGTGATTCCGCGATCTGGGGTCGTCCGGCGAGGCGCCGAACACCCGTATCGAGCCAGTGGTTGGACGAAGCAGGCCGAGCATCAGCTTTATGCTCGTAGTCTTGCCTGCCCCGTTCGGTCCCAGAAAGCCGAAAATCTCCCCTTCGAAGACTTCCAGGGTGAGCGCCCTCAAGCCCCACCGCTTCCCGCCCGTGAGGCCGCTGGTAAAAACCTTGCCCAGCTCGCGGGCCTCGATGACAACTCTTCTTTCACCGGCGCACTCAGAAGCCTCTCCGGTCGTCTCGTCGTCGAACTGTATCTCTGTCAAGCTCATAGGTCCAAACGACTCCCATGAGGCACCAGCCGCGCTGGGCAGGTCGATTTCGGCGATGACGGGCTGGCGACCTCTTCTATGCCCTTCTGCCTTCTCCTCTTGGAAACACCACGCTCTCCTTCGTTCCGCGTACCGTGTCGAGCAATTTGCATGCCACGCTCCGGCCGGGCCGCTGGCCGGACTGCGGTGTGCGCCGGCCGTCGGGGCCTCGAGCGAGGCCAGCCGGAGACAAAAAAAGAAGGGGTGGCAGCCTTCTCGGCCTGCCACCCCTCCGGTTCATGCAGCCCTTACGAGCCGCTCGAGAGCGTAATGATAACGGCCGTCTTGCCGAACCCGGTGATCGTATAGCCGACGTTCACGCCAGCGTCCACTATCGGGACGTAGCCAGTCTCGCCAGGGTTCGCAGCAGCACCGTCCACGGGCTCTGTTCTAACCTTGGTGAACGGATTCTCCAGCGCGTCGCCGTTCCCATCGCCTGTAGCGTCAGGCAGCATCGGGACTATGTTCGCGATTGCAGCTGCGTAGACACCGTCGTTCTGCACGGCGAAGTCTTCAGCAGCAAGCTGCACCGTGTGGCAGTTCGACTTCGTTGAAGCTTCCTTCGCACGAGCCTGCATCGCGATGAAGTTCGGAATGGCTATCGCGGCCAGAATGCCTATGATAACCACCACTATCATTAGCTCGATCAGGGTGAAGCCCTTGCTGTCTCTCAACATTTTCTCTTGCACCTCCTTTCATCGTGGTTTCCAATCAGTGTCCGAAGTGACGTTTGAGCAACTACCATGCCAAGCACGGGACGGTCGGGGGCAATCTGTAATTTCTTGTGTGTTAACCTTTTAGGAGAGAGTCGAGAGAGGGGATCAAGCCGGGTGGATGGATTCTAGCCAGGCCACGTTCGCACACTGCAACGACCCACGGCTTTTTGCAAACACCTCCAGCGGGGCTCTCATTTTGCAATCAATCTTGCCCCACGCACTTCTCCAGGCCGTAGGCCTGAAGCTTCCTGTACAGTGTCGACGGGTTTATCCCCAGAACCTCAGAGGCCTTTTTCTTCTGCCAGGCGGTGTAGTTTAGAACTTTCAAGATGTATTCTTTCTCAAGCTCCTCGAGAGTGAGATTTGGAGAATCTATGACCAGGCTTCCTCTCTTGTAGCTTCTGTCCCTGATCTTCTCCGGCAGATCCTCCGGTGAAATCGCTCCGTTTTCGTCGAGCACGTAGGCTCTCTCCATCACGTTCTCGAGCTCCCTCACGTTGCCCGGCCAATCGTATTCCGATAGAAGCTCCATGCACTCCTTTGAGACCGCTTTCTGCTTGGCGCCCGCGGCCAGGCGTTTGACGAAGTGATCAACGAGTACCGGTATGTCGTCTCTTCTTTCCCTGAGAGGAGGCAGTCTCAGCGGAATCACGTTCAGCCGATAGAAGAGATCTGCGCGGAAGCGCCCCTCGCTAACCATCCTCTCCAAATCGGCATTTGTCGCCGCGATGAGCCTCACGTCAATCTTGATGGGCTTGTTCCCACCGACGGGAATGATTTCTCTTTCCTGCAAGGCCCGCAGCAGTTTGACCTGCGTGGCAGGCAGCATCTCGCTCACTTCGTCGAGGAAGAAGCTGCCGCCTTCGGCCACTTTCAGCAGACCCTCCTGGTCCTTCACTGCGCCGGTGAAGGAGCCCCTCACATGGCCGAAGAGATTGCTTTCGAGAAGGTCTTTCGGAAGCGCACCGCAGTTGATTGACACGAACGAACCGTTCGCCCGGCCGCTCCGGTAGTGGATCTCCTTGGCTATGAGCTCCTTGCCCGTTCCGCTCTCGCCGTAAATGAGAATGGTGCTGTCCGTATCGGCCACCTTCTCGATGGTCTTGAAGACCCTGGCCATTTCCTCGCTGGTGCCTATGATCTCCTTGTTGTCGTGCCACTTTCTGAGCTGGCGCTTCAACAACACGTTCTGGGTCTGCACCTTTCTCATCTCGATCGCATTCCTGACGACCACCTTCACCTCGTCGTTGTTGGCGTGCTTCTCCAGATACTGGAAGGCACCCTTGTTGACGGCTTCTATCGCCGATTTTTGCGAGGCGAAACCGGTCATGATCACCACGGGAGTGCTCGGGTCAACTGACTTCATGGCGTCGAGCACTTGAAGCCCGTCCATGCCGGGCATCTTGATATCTGTGATAACCACGTCGAAGCCTGCCTCCTTCGCCTTCTCAATCGCAGCCCGCCCGTCTTTGACCGTGGTTACGTCATACCCCTCCTTCTTGAGCATTATGGAAAGGAACTGGCACATCGCCTCGTCGTCGTCTACAACCAGGATCTTTTCCTCGGCCATCTCTCTTCACCTCATGCTGCTTTCCGACAGTCGGACGTCACTTCCGTCTTGTTCGAATGGCTGTACGGGATTTGAACCTTTGCTTTTGTTCCGATGCCCACGCGGCTCTTTATCGAGAGCTTCCCTCCGTGTCTCTCCACGACCCTCTGAGCGATACTCAGTCCGAGCCCTGTGCCTGCACCCTTCGTCGAGTAGAAGGGTTCGAGAATCCTCCGGATATTCTCGGGGGGAATGCCCTCGCCGGTATCCGTGAACTCCACTGCCGCGAACACCAGCCGATTCCCGTTCCCGGACGATCCGGGATCCTCCAAATACGTGCTGACTGTGACCGTGCCGTCAGGCTCCGTGGCTTCCAGCCCGTTGACTGCAAGGTTTACAAACACTCGCTTCATCTGCTCGGCGTCCACGTTCACCACGGCCTCGGGCATCTGTGACTCGTGCTTGATCGACTTGCCCGCCGTGTGGGCAGGGTGTCTTCTGACGATTTCAACGGTCTCCTCTACGAGCTCCTGAAGATTCACGTCTCTCGTCTCCAACGGCTTCGTCCTGGCGTAGAAGAGGAGTTCCGTGAGAAACGTTTCCAGGCGGTCCGTTTGCTTGAGAATCAGTTCCATCAGCCTGTGCGAGTCTCCCTCGAGGTGCAGGTCCTTCCGCAGAAGCTCAACGGAACCGGCGATCGGACTCAGACAGTTTCTTATCTCGTGCGCTATTCCTGCGGAGAATTGACCGAGAAGTGCGAGAGTCTCCTGCCTCTTCGCCTTCTCTTCGTTCTTCTTCGGCTCCGTCAGATCCTGGCAGAGGGCGATGACGCCCGCCCGCCTGCCGGATTCCGTCAGTACCAGACTCGTGTTGATGCCCAGAGGAATTGTCCTCCCGTCACCCAAAGTGACGACCATCTCTCCTCTAGTCACGGTGCTCCCCTCTTCCAGCCCTCGCCTGAGGAGCCGTGTCAGATCGCCCATCGAGGCACCCAGAGTCTCTTCGAGACCTCTGTTGAGAATTCGGCCGCGCTCCAGCCCGAGAATTGCAGAAGCGGCCCTATTGAAGTGCACAACCTTCTCCTCGCTGTCGATGGATATGATTCCGCTTCCTATGCTCTCCATTATCACGTCGGTACCCAGCCTGATACTCTGCAATTCCTTGGTCGCGTCTCTGAGCTTCTTCTCCCTCTGCTCAGCCGACCGCGCAAGGTACCCGCCGAGGATCCCCACCATCATGAAGAGAACCCCGTTGAGGAACATCCTTGCGCCCGGCTCCCCGGCCACCCCGCCACGCCTCACCTCATGAAGCGCGACCAGCTGGGGAAGCGACGACGCCAGGTATGCCCCCGCAGACAGAATTCCCGCGGCCAGCGCGCCGCGAAACGACGAGTACATGCTCGCGTAGAGAATCAGAATGAGATACAGCAAAACGTATTGGCTGTCGGGGCCCCCCGTAATTATGACGAGGGCGCTCAACAGCAGGACGTCCGTCAGAATCTGGAATCCAAGCTGAAACGCCCTGCTCAATCGCAGCGCGTAGAGAACGAGGTGGATGCCGGTGATGAGGCAGGTCGCACCCAGAATCCCCACCGCGGCCTCGCTCCCGCCACCGAACGCCGCCCTGTCAAAGACCATTCCCAGTCCGACGGCCACCGTCAGAACCACCGGCCTGGCAATCACAAGGGCGAGGATTCCTCTCGTCTCCTGCTTGGGCTCACCCGTCTGCCGGAGCAATCCAGATATCACAGTCTGTAGAGACTGACGACGCGGACGCACTCAACCTCCAAATCCCGGAACAGAGGATCTAACCGGCAACCACACTTATGAGCTTGAACATCGGCAGATACATGGCCACTACCATTCCACCGACGATCACACCCATCACGACTATCATCACAGGCTCGATTACAGAAGTAAGAGTCTCGACAGCCGTGTCGACTTCGTCGTCGTAGAAATCGGCAATCTTTCGCAGCATCTCGTCAAGCGCACCGGTCTCTTCTCCCACGGCAATCATCTGAACGACCATCGCCGGAAAGACCTCCGACTGCCTCAGGGGAGCGGCCAGCGTTTCGCCTTCCCGGATGCTGGTCCTGGTGCGAAGGACCGAATCGCTGATGACCTTGTTGCCGGCCGTTCTGGCCGTTATCTCAAGGCCGGTGAGAATGGGGACGCCGCTCTTGATGAGAGTGCCCAGCGTCCGAGTGAACCTCGCGATGGCTGCTTTTCGTATCACGTCACCCAGGACCGGAAACCTGAGCTGTAGCCTGTCTATCAGGATCCTCCCGGGTGTGGTCTTGTAGAACTGTTTCAACCCGATCACCAATCCTGCAACACCGGCTCCCATGGCCCACCAGTAACCGCGTAGCGCGTGGCTCAGTTTCAAGACTATCAGGGTGGGCAGGGGGAGCTGCCCGCCGAAGTCGGAGAACATCTTCGCGAACGTGGGAATGATGAAGAGGAGCATGAACGTCGTCGCCCCGAGGGCAACGACCATGACGACGGCAGGGTACATGAGCGCGCTCTTCACCTTGCGCTTCAGGGCCTCCGCCTTCTCGATGTAGGCGGCAAGCCTCATCAGAATGTCGTCGAGAATGCCCCCCGCCTCACCCGATTCCACCATGTTGACGTACAGGTCGTCGTAGACGTTCTTGTGCTTGCCCAGTGCTTCCGCCAGGGTTGAGCCGCTCTCCACGTCGTGCATGACCTCCGCGATTACCTTCCTGAAGTGTTCCTTCTCCGTCTGCTTGGAGAGGATATCCAGGCACTGCACGAGGGGCAGACCCGCGTTTATCATCGTCGCGAATTGCCGCGTGAAGACAGCCAGGTCCTTCGTCCCGACCTTCCTGCGCACACCGAAGCTCAGCTTGATTTGTTTCGGCTTCTCTCTGACCGACGTGATTGCTATCTTTTTTCGGCGAAGATAGTTGAGAACCTCGCCCTGAGTGTCAAAGGTGAGCTCCCCCGATTGAAGGGCTCCCGTGACCGTTTTTCCTTTCCAGACAAAGGTAGCCATACCTCTCGTTCCTTTCTCCGTTCAGGAAGGCCTAGGCAGCAAGAACCTCGCTCTTCCCGAGCATCTGCTGGAGCTCTTTCACGTCCGAGCTGCGACCCAGTGCCTCGTCGAGCGAGATCTGCTTCGCCGCGTAACTCCTGTAGAGACCCTGGTTCATGGTCTGCATCCCGAACTTCTGCCCCGCCTGCATGAGACTGTATATCTGATGTGTCTTTCCCTCACGGACGACCGCTCTCACCGCGGGAGTACAGACCAGAATCTCGCACACAAGCGCTCTTCCCGCACCGCGCGCCCTCGGTATCAACTGCTGTGTAACGACGCCCTCGAGAACGAAGGCGAGCTGAGAGAAGACCTGATCCTGCTGCTCCGAAGGGAAAACGTCGACGATCCTGTTCACGGATTCAAAGGTAGAGTTGGTGTGGAGAGTCGCCAGGACGAGGTGTCCCGTTTCCGCGATCTGAAGCGCGGCCGTTATGGTCTCGAAGTCCCTCATCTCACCTATGAGTATGACGTCGGGGTCCTGCCTCAACACGTACTTGAGGGCCGACCCAAACGAAATGGTGTCCGAGTTGACTTCCCTCTGATTCACGATCGACTTCTTATGATGGTGAATGAACTCGATGGGATCCTCGATGGTTATTATGTGCGAACTCCGTTCAGAGTTTATCTTGTCTATGAACGCGGCCAGAGTCGTGGACTTGCCGCTCCCCGTGGGGCCCGTCACCAGCACCAGGCCCTTCAGCTTGCCCGTGAAGTCCTGGACCACTTGAGGTACTCCCAGCTCGTCAAACGCCGGCACCTGGTAAGGGATTTGTCTTATGGCCACAGACACCACGCCGCGCTGCAAGAACACGTTGGCTCTGAATCTGCTCAACCCCTGTATTCCGAAGGAGAGATCGAGCTCCTTGATCGCCTCAAACCTCTTCTTCTGTTCTTCGGTCAGGATGCTGTATGCCAGCCTCACCGTGTCCTCGGGCGAAAGGACGGGATGGGGAGTCGGCGTCATCCGTCCGTCTATTCTCACCTGCGGCGGCACGCCTGCGGTTATGTGAAGATCGGACGCCTTCTTCCTCGTCATCTCTTCGAGAAGCTCTCGGAGAGTAAGCATTGTTCCTACCTTTCCTGAGAGGCGGTCTCCTTCAGAACTTCTTCGGCAGTCGTAACGCCTTTCTTTAGTTTTAACAGCGCGTCTTCGCGCAGAGTCAGCATGCCCTCCGATCTGGCCTGTTTCTGCAGCTCGCTCGTCGACGCCCTGTCCAGGATGAGGTCTCTAAGGGCAGGAGAAAGCGGCATCACCTCGAAGAGCCCCTGCCTGCCCCTGTAGCCCGTGTTGTTGCACTCGATACAGCCTTTTCCTTCATAGAAGATCTGTTCCTGGCCGCCTTCCACCTGGCCGCCTTCCCCGTCGAGGCCGAGCTCGCGGAGAATCTCGGCGTGGAGCGTCACCTCCGTTTTGCAGTGTGAGCAGATTCTGCGCACGAGCCTCTGGGCCAGGATCAAGTTCGTGGAAGAAGCCACGAGAAAAGGTTCTATCCCCATGTCTATGAGCCTGTTGACAGAACCGGGCGCGTCGTTGGTGTGTAGCGTGCTCAAGACGAGGTGCCCCGTGAGGGCGGCCTTTGTGGCTATGGAGCCCGTCTCGAGGTCGCGCACCTCGCCCACCATGATGATGT
>JAZDPI010000343.1:0-6301 GCA_043797775.1 Candidatus Eiseniibacteriota bacterium | reverse complement strand
CGTGCTGGAGCCCTTCCCTTCAAGGTTTCCGGCCTCAATGTACTTCTTGGCATTATCCCACGCCCCGCCGGCATTTGCCAGCAAAAGCGCCATCGGCACTCCCGAAATCAGCGAACCGGCCAGGAGCCCACCGAGAGTCTGCGGGCCGAAGACTACGCCCATGAATATGGGTATTGCCACCGCCAGAAGCCCCGGCACGACCATTTCTCTGAGAGCTCCTCGGGTCGTGATGTCGACGCATCTGGCGTACTCGGCCGTGGCCTTTCCCTCCATCAATCCCGGTATCTCTTTGAACTGGCGTCTGACTTCGTTCACCACGTGGAACGCCGTCCGGCCGACGGCCCTCATAGTGTCGGCGGCAAACAGGAACGGAACAGTGCCCCCGATGAAGAGCCCCAGAAATACCTTCGCGTTTGACGCGTCTATGGAAACTATGCCGGTTGCCTGGACGTACGCCGTGAAGAGCGCCATGGCCGTCAGTGCCGCCGAGGCGATCGCGAAGCCCTTCGCGATGGCGGCCGTGGTGTTTCCGGCAGCGTCGAGATTGTCGGTGATCTTTCTCACGTCCGGACTCAAGTTCGCCATCTGCGCGATACCGCCCGCATTGTCGGCGATGGGACCGTACGCGTCGACCGCCACCGTCATCCCAGTGATAGAGAGCATTCCCACGGCGGCAAGAGCGAGCCCGAACGCCCCCGCAAGCTCGTACGCCGTCATCGTGGCCAGGCCTATGACGGCCAGAGGAATGACCGTGCTCTTCATGCCGGTGGCGAAGCCTGCGATTATGTTCGTCGCCGCACCGGTCTTCGAAGCCTCTGCGATGTCTCTTATGGACTTGCCTGACGTGTAGTATTCGGCCACGAATCCGACAACCATGCCCGCCACAAGTCCGCAGGCGGTCGCACCGAACGCGCCCATCCCGAGCTCCCGGAATCTCGCGAGTGTGAGAACCAACGCAAGGCCGGCGAACACAACGGCGCTTGCAATCGTGCCCTGCCTGAGCGATTTTTGCGGGTCATGCCCCCCGCCGGCGCGCACGAAGAAGACGCCGATTATCGAGCTCACGATTCCCGCCGAAGCAAGGGCGAGGCTGTAGCCGATGGCCATCCCCACCCTCTCTCCCATCGTGGCATAAGCTATCACCATGGCGGAGACAATTGCCCCCACGTAGGACTCAAAGAGGTCGGCGCCCATGCCGGCCACGTCACCGACGTTGTCACCAACGTTATCTGCAATGACAGCGGGGTTGCGCGGGTCGTCCTCCGGAATCCCCGCCTCCACCTTGCCGACCAGGTCGGCACCCACGTCAGCAGCCTTCGTGTATATCCCCCCTCCCACTCTCGCGAAAAGCGCCACCGAGCTCGCTCCCATGCTGAAACCCGCGATTATGGCCGTGCCTGCTGCCAAGCCGCCCGTGCCTGCGAAAATGAGAAATATCACGGAGAGGCCGAGAAGCCCGGCTCCGGCCACAGTCAGACCCATCACCGCCCCACCAGGAAACGCCACCGACAGAGCCTTGGCAAAGCTCTTCGTCGCGGCCTGCGCGGTCCTTGTGTTGGCTCTTGTGGAAACTTTCATGCCAACGAATCCGCATCCCATGGAGAAAGAAGCCCCGCATACGAAGGCAACGGCCGTTTTCCATCCCAGACCTGGAATCCCCTCCGCGGAGAGCGCCACCGAGAGTATCACGAAAAGGCAGACGACGAACACTGCGATACTCCGATATTCTCTCTTCAAAAAGGCCATCGCCCCTTCATGTATTGCGTCGGAAATGGCCACCATTTCCTTGGTGCCCGGGTCGTTCCTCAGGACCCGGACCGCAAAGAAGGCCGCAAACAGCAGGGAGACAATTCCGGCTCCAACTGCCAGCAGTATCTCCACGGGAACGGCGTAAGTCATGGACCCTCCTCGACCGACTCAATTGAATCTGTTCATTGCCGCGTCAACGCCGTCCTTGAGGGCACACGCGACGGCCTCTGACGCGAGCACCAACCCGACTTTAAAGGCCCGCTTCTCGGAACGTGCAGGCTTGCTGAGTACGTAATCCTCAAGGGACTCTTCCGGAGCCGGCATACCGACGCCGACTCTCAGGCGTGCGAAAAACCCGGTGTCCAAGACTTCGATCACGGATTGAAGACCCTTGTGACCTCCCGAGCTTCCCTTCTTGCGGAGTCTGATCTTACCAACGGGCAGAGACGTGTCGTCGCACACGACAATTAGCTCCTGGAGAGGAAGATCGAAATCAACGCAGACTGCTTGCACGGCCCGGCCGCTCAGGTTCATGAAAGTCCGCGGCTCAACGAGGAGCACATCACTACCCTCGAGGTCGCAACGCCGCACCTCGTAAAGCGCGGTTTTCCTCCGCCAAGAGCACACCAGCGAACTCTCGAGCTCTTTTATTGTAAGGAATCCTGCGTTGTGCCTTGTGAGTCTGTATCGCCTCCCGGGGTTTCCCAAGCCCACTACGCACTTCACAGATCAGCTCTCTCCCTCTTTTCCCTCTCCCTCCTCCTCCTCCTTCTCCTTGCCGATGAGTTCCGGTTCAGCCTCCTCAGGCACCTCGACCTCCTTCGCAACCTCCTCTGCCACCGGCGGCACAACCGTCACGATGGCTCTGTCCTTCTCCGTCAGTATCTCGCCCTTTTCCACCGTCAGCTCGCCGACGCGTACCGAGTCGCCTATCTTAAGATGCGTGACGTCGATCTCTATGCCGGCAGGAATCTCCGTCGGCAGGCACTCGATCTCGATTTCTCTCAGCGTGTACTCCAGAATTCCACCGAAGTCCTTCACGCCGGTCGGCGTTCCGGCCACAACGATGGGTACTTTCACCGTCACCTTTTCGGTGAGAGAAATGTGCTGAAGGTCGAAGTGAAGCACTCTCCCGTCCAGTGGATTGCGTTGTATCTCTCGAATGATTGCCTTTCGATCGGCCGTGTCACCCTCGAACTTGAGATCCACGATAACGTTCTCGCCCGAGGCCGTGTGAATGAGGGTCTGAAAATCGTCGTATTTTGCCTCGAACGGAATGGAGACCTCTCCCTCTCCGTAGACAATTCCGGGAACGAATCCGACCCTCCTGCTCCTGCGGGATGAACCCTTTCCAGTAGCCTCTCGGACGCGCCCCTGCAAACTCACAATCGCCATCTCGCGCTCCTCCTCCTTCCCGAAGAAAACTCTTGAACCTTGTCATCTACTGGCGGCCCGGCGGGCGGAGGACTGTCCGCGCTCCGTACCGCGCCCGCCGTCAAACAAACGGACACCGATGTTTGACGGATCGATCACACAAAAAGAGAACTCAAGGAACGTTCCTCGTGTATTCGTCTCACGGCCTCACCGAGAAGCTCCGCAACGGAGAGCACCTTGAACTTGGGCCCCAGCCTCCCGGCCGGATGAGGCACCGTGTCGGTCACGACAACCTCCTCTATGGACGCCGAATTAAGCAGCTCTATCGCGTTCTTGCAGAAGACGGGATGCGTGCAGCCGATGACTATGCGCCGCGCTCCATTGCTCTTCAGCGCTTCCGCGGCTCCCGTCACCGTACCGGCCGTGCTTATCAGATCGTCGAGTATGATCGCATCCTTCCCGTTGACGTCGCCGATTACGTTCATCACCTCTGCGACGTCCGGCCTCGGCCTGCGCTTGTCTATAAGCGCAAGTGAAGCCTCGAGTCTCTTTGCGAAGGCCCTCGCCATCTTCACGCTGCCGATGTCAGGAGACACGATAACCGGATCCTTCAGTTCTTTCTCCCTCAGGTAGTCGATAAGAACGGGGGCCGCGTAGAGATGGTCGAACGGAATGTCAAAGAACCCCTGTATCTGGGGAGAGTGGAGATCCATCGTGAGAACCCTGTCGGCTCCGGCGACGGTGATGAGATTCGCCACCAGCTTGGCGGTTATGGCGACGCGCGGCTGGTCTTTCCTGTCCTGCCTGGCATAGCCGAAGTACGGCACTACGGCGGTAACCCTTCTCGCCGAGGCGCGCTTGACGGCGTCCAGCATCACCAGAAGCTCCATGAGATTCCTGGCTGGAGGAAACGTGGGCTGGAAGACGAAGACGTCCACTCCGCGGACGTTCTCGTCGATCTTCACCATTATCTCGCCATCGTTGAACTCCGACACGACGATGTCGCCGAGCTCGATGCCGAGGTGTTGACACACGTCGACAGCTAGCTTGCGATTGGCGTTTCCAGAAAAGATCCTCATTTCGTCCATCGCTCTTCTCCAGATTCCAGAGACTTCTCCAGATTGCAGTTGCTCAGAGAAGTAAACAAAAAAACGACCCCGACACGCTCATCCATTCCGCGTCCACATCCCGCAAGCAAAGAGAACTCGTGTTCGCCACTTCGCGCCCAAGTGCACGAGGGACAAGCAGAGACCCGCATTGAGTTTCAACGAAGGCCTTTCCATGCTTTTCGGGACGACACGGAAAGGCTCCGGCTGTCGCTCGGGCCGGAGTCAGACCGCACGGGGCCACACTGCCAAACTAGGCGGGAAAACGCTGGCTGGGGCGGGAGGATTCGAACCTCCGAATGCAGGTTCCAAAGACCTGTGTCTTACCGCTTGACGACGCCCCAAGAGTCGCTAATGCGGCGCTCTCCTGGTGCACAAGAACGGCACGGACAGTCGTCGCAACGGCGTTTCTGAAGAAGCGGAGTCCCTTACCCGCTCCCAACAGCACTCAGTTGCTTGGCTTTCTCCCTTCTGTACTCGGCCAGTACCGCATCCTCGAGTACTCCGCGACACTCATTGTTTATAGGATGCGCAATGTCCTGGTACGTGCCGTCGTTTTTCTTCTTACTCGGCATTGCGACAAACATCTTGCCATCGCCCCCCTCAATCACCTTGAGCCCACGAATCACGAAACAGTCATCGATGGTGATGCTCGCGAATGCCTTGAGTTTTTGGTCGTTTCTCAGAGTGATTCTGACTTCGGTAATCTCCATCAACCGTCACCGCCTTCGTAGTTCCTCAGGTGTTATCCTTCGGGACTCCTCCGACAACAGGCAGCCCTCCAAGGGAAGACCGCTGGTGCACAGACGCAACGTCGCCAGCATTCGGCTAAATATGGCCAGCCTCAACCCAGCCTTTCGACGACGACCTCACGGAGAAAACCGAAAGGCCGGGGCGGCTCATGCTTGAGGCGATCGCGATGGCAGAGAACCTGTCGCGCGCAACCCCAAAAACCGAAGGCCCGCTACCGCTCATCAGGCTTCCCAGAGCTCCCAGATGTACAAGAGCGTCCTTAAGCTCGCGGACCGCCGGGTGTTTCTGGATTACGCCACCCTCAAGATCATTCCAAAGAGATCTTGAAACACCGGCCGCATCAACACGGACAGTGAGTGGTATCATTCTATTCTCGTGCTCTGGCGTTGTCAACCTCATTTTCCCAACTCCAGCCGGGGCAACCGAATAGGCCCATGCGGAGCTGACCTTGAGAGGCGGTACGACAATGACCAGCCAGAGCTCGGGAAAATCGCCCACGGGGGTCAACCGCTCCCCCCTCCCCTGCGCGATCTGCGCCCCACCCCTCACGAAGAAAGGAACGTCTGAGCCAATATCGGACGCGATCCCCTCCAGCTCTTGATCGGTCAACCCAAGCCCCCACAGGGCATTGAGACCGACCAGAGTACAGGCCGCGTCGCTGCTCCCACCCCCCAGCCCGGCGGCTACCGGGATTGCCTTCTCGAGAGTGATCTCGGCGCCCTCGCGCACGCGGCATTTCTCCTTGAGCCGTAGCGCCGCCCTGACGCACAGGTTCTCCACCCCGGGGGGCACCTCGGGAGAGTCGCACTCCAGCACTATTTCCGAAGGCAGCCGTCTAACGGCCAACCGGTCAGCAAGATCCACCGTCATCATAAGCGAGCTGATGTCGTGATAGCCGTCGGGCCGCTTGCCCAGGACATGGAGAGACAGATTTACTTTGGCAAATGCTGAGAAACGACGAGCCTCCCCTTTCATCTTGCCCTTCTCTTAAGAGAGGAAAAGAACGAGGAGCACGCTCAGGAGCCAGAGGACTATGGTGACGACGAGCGGGGTATCTGCAAGCAGAAGCTCCGACGGGTTACCGCCCTTCTGCTTCTGCGTCACGAGAAACGCGTACCGAAACACTCCGTAGACGACGAAGGGAATCGTGAGCACCATGTTCGGCGAATGAAACTTCTCCACCGTCGCAGGAGAGATCGTGTAAATCGAGTAGGAAATCACTGTGATGGCCATGAGCGCGTAGATGAGGCCGTCAAGAAAGCTCAGGGAGTACTCCCCCAGAGTGTTCCTGTGCTCCGTTGCCTTGGCCTCGAGAAGCC
>JAZDPI010000338.1:0-5662 GCA_043797775.1 Candidatus Eiseniibacteriota bacterium | reverse complement strand
AGCTTCTCGTGTCCGGCATACTTCTGCTTGAGCTCACCAATGGCGTCCCTGACGAGCGGCAGGACGACGGCCACGTCGAACTTGTCGAGCTCAGTCTTCATCTGCTTCTCGATCTTCCGCGCTTCGTTGAAAGTTGCCTCGAGCTCGTGAGATAGACGTTCGTACTGCTGCTTCTTCTGCTCCAGCTCCTCGGGCTTGAGTTTTCCCTCCTGGACGAACTTGTCGAGAGCGTCCATGGCCACCGGCCCCTCCCCGACGACGGGCACGAGCTCGGGACGCGTATACGGGCCGGTCTGGACCTGGGCCAACACGAAACCCTCGGCCTCCACCTTCTTCTCGAGGGTTTTGAAAATCTCCTTCTCTCTGTTCTTGAAGGACTCCACGAGCTCCTTCTTGCTCTCCTGATAGCTCTCGGCTTCGAAAAGGAGCGGCACGTTTCTTCGGAGGGTTTCAACCAGGAGGTTCATGTCGTTTCGCAGGACTTTGCCCTTGCCGGCAGGGAGTCTTATCAGAACCGGCATGTCCGGGTTCTTGAAGTTGTGTACGTAACAGAGGTCGTCGGGGGGAGTCTCGCCCTTCTCAAGTTCCTCGAGGAGCCTCTTTATCGTCGTGTTTCTACCCGTACCCACGAAACCCGCGACGTAGATGTTGTAGCCCGGACCTTCGATATCGAGGCCTAAGCGCACCGCCCTGAGGGCCCTTTCCTGTCCGATTATCTTCTGGCAGGGGTCGACGTCCTTGGTGGATTTGAAGTCAAGTTTCCCGATGGGGCACTGCCACCTGAGCTCGGATGCAGGGACCTCGGGGAGTTTCCTTGTGGTTATCTTTGTGCGTTGCCTTGTCACCGTGTTCCTCTTTGCCATCGCGCTCCCCCCTGAGAATTTCTGACGAGGCTTGTGCGAAATGAATCGGCCGCTTCGTGGATCGCGCTTGGTTCGGCGACCACTTTGTCAATCGCACTGCTGTGACGGACTGACGCCGTGATACTAACACAGGGCCGCTCCGAGACGAAAGCGAAAAGCCGCTCGAGGGGTTGTGGGGGGAGCCCAGGGGCGGGAGAAGCGAGCTTGCGAGCGAAGAGCGTGCGAACAGCGGGGCCATGTATGGGTGGCGGGCATGGGTGCGGCGACACGTGGAGCGCGCGTGGGAGGCGGGCGTCACCGTTGCCGGAGGCCGATTCTCAGCGTCTCGACCATTTCCCGGTGAATTCTCCCGTTTGAGGCGAGCATCTCCTTCCCGAAAATATCGGCCGTGCTGCCTCGAAAATCGCTGACCTTGCCGCCTGCCTCCGTGACCATCAGGGAACCGGCAGCCACGTCCCAGGGGCGGAGCTTGAGCTCCCAGAAGCCGTCGAACCTCCCGCACGCGACGTAGCAGAGATCGAGCGCGGCGGAGCCCGCCCTCCGCACGGCCTGAGCCCTCACGGCGAAATTGGAAAAATGTGCGATGTTGTTGTTCTTGCTCTCCCGGATGTCGTATGGAAAGCCTGTCGCAAGGAGACTGCGCGAAAGAGAGCGAGTAGTGGAGACCCGTATTCGCTTTCCGTTCAGGCGCGCACCGCGGCCCCTGACGGACGTAAAGAGCTCGTCCAGATTAGGGTTGTAGACGACGCCCAGCCTCACCTCTCCTTCGTGATAGAGGCCTATGGACACCGAATAGGCAGGGTAGCCGTGGGCGTAGTTCGTGGTCCCGTCCAAGGGGTCAACGATCCATGCGAATTCGGAGAGGGAGGTATCCCCCGAGCCTTCCTCGGCCAGGAAAGAGTGGTCCGGAAATTTCTTCCTCAGGTATCCGACGATCGCGGCCTCAGAGAGTCTGTCCACTTCCGTGACAAGGTTCACCTTGCCCTTGTAGGTGATTTTCTTTCGGGAGGAGGCCCTGGACTTGAGAATTCTGCCCGCAAGACGCGCGGCCGCTACGGCGGCGTCAGACATGGTTGTGAATTCCGTGTGTGTCATGTGGCGGCAATGATGCCAGAAGCGGCCGCCGCAAGTCAAGCGGAGCGGGGGGCGGCGGCCGTCCGATGCGATGCGCTGGGCCTCGGTGAGATGGAGGGCATCCGGGGCTCCACAAGACCACAGAATCGCACGTTGACCGGTCGCGTAAGGCTGTGCTACCATTCATAGTTTGGTTGTGTCAGTCTCATGCCCGCTTGCGTGGCTTCCGATGACAACGGAAGGAGAAGAACCACTGGCCCCACGGCTGGCATTCGGCATGCGCCGTGCGTAGATTGGAGGGAACTATGGCCGGAATAATCGGCTACGGAGCGTACGTCCCCTTGCATCGCATCAAGGTCGAGGAGATAGCGAAAGTCTGGGGCACGGACGCGGAAAGCTACAAGAAGGGACTGATGTTGAAGGAGAAGTCTGTTCCCGCGCCCGACCAGGACACCATCACAATGTCGGTGGAGGCATCGCGGTACGCCCTCACGCGTGCGAAGATCAATCCTTCTCACATAGAGGCTGTTTACGTGGGCTCGGAGTCCCATCCCTACGCCGTAAAACCCAGCGGGACGGTCGTCTCTGAAGCGATCGGTTCCTCTCGCAACACGCACTGCGCCGACTTCGAGTTTGCGTGCAAGGCCGGAAGCGAAGCCATGTTTGTGTGCATCTCGCTAGTTCAGGGAGGCGCGGTCAAGTACGGTCTCGCAATCGGGGCCGACACTTCACAGGGCGCACCAGGGGACGCCCTCGAATACTCGGCTGCGGCCGGAGCTGCGGCGTTCATTTTCGGGAAGGAAGACGGGCTTGCCAAGGTCCTCTGGACGCACACTTTCATGACGGACATGCCGGATTTCTGGAGACGCGAGTACGAGTACTATCCCAGGCACGGCGGCCGTTTCACCGGTGAAGAGGCGTACTTCAAGCACGTCACTACCGCGGCGAACGAGATGATGGAGAAGTCGGGGCTGGCTCCAAAGGACTTCGCTTTCGCCGTTTTCCATCAGCCCAACGGCAAGTTCCCGATGAAAGTCGGGGAGCTTCTCGGGTTCAAGAAGGAGCAGATGGAGGCCGGCTGGCTTTCTCCGACGCTGGGGAACACTTATTCGGGTTCATCGCCGATGGGGCTCACTGCGATACTCGACGTTGCCAAGCCGGGGGACAAGATACTGATGACGTCTTACGGCTCCGGGGCAGGCAGTGACGGATTTGTATTCGAAGTCACGAAGGAAATAGAGAAGGTACGACACGTGGCTCCCAGGACGAGGGAGCAGCTTGACAAGAAGAGATACATTGACTACGGAGTTTACGCCAAGTTCAGAAAGAAGATTCTGAAGGCCGGCTAGGTAGGATAGCGCCACCCGCCGAGACGCGGGACCCTGCAGCGCGGGACGCAGCGGTGCGGGGCGCAAAGGCGCGACCTACGGGGCGTCACGAAGCCAGCCGCGCCAGAATGGACTTTCTGAACTTTGTGAGTCGGAGGTGTTTATGCGCGAAGTCGCAGTAATCGGAGTGGGAATGAGTGAATGGGGGGAGCTCTGGAAGAAATCCCTGAGAGATATTTTCGTGGAGGCCGCTCTTGACGCAATCAAGGACGCCGGCGTAAGCAAGATAGACTCGATGTACGTCGGCTGTATGACGAGCGGACTCTGTGTCGGGCAGGAGCACCTGGCATCGATGATGGCAGACTATCTGGGTGTGGCGTCCATTCCCGCCACCAGAGTCGAGTCTGCCTGTGCCTCTGGCGGCGCAGCGTTCAGACAGGGGTTTATTGACGTCGCCTCCGGCATGAGCGACGTCGTCCTGGTGGGGGGCGTCGAGAAGATGACCGACGTCGGCGGAGACGGCGCGACCTACGCGCTCTCCACGGCCGCCGACCAGGAATACGAGTGCTATCACGGTGTCACGTTTCCGGGTCTCTACGCCATGGTGGCGAACGACCACATGAGCCGGTTCGGCACGACGAGAGAACAATTGGCTCACGTTGCCGTGAAGAATCACAAGCACGGCGCGATGAACCCGAGAGGGCAGTACCCGTTCGAAGTGACGGTGGAGGCGGTGCTCAAGTCGGTCCTCGTGGCCGATCCGCTCCGCATCCTGGACTGTTCTCCCATAACCGACGGCGCGGCGGCCGTCATTCTCTGCCCCCTCGATATGGCCAAGAAGGTGTCCAAGAAGACTCTGGTCAAGATCGCAGGTTCCGGGCACTCCACGGACACCATTGCGCTCCACGAGCGAGAAGACTTGAGCGAGTTCGCGGCCACGAAGAGGGCGGCGGAAGCTGCTTACAAGATGGCCGGCGTGGGGCCGAGCGACATGCACTTCGCCGAGGTGCACGACTGTTTCACGATCGCAGAGATATGCGTCATAGAGGCTCTCGGATTTGTGAAGAGGGGCGAGGGAGGGAAGGCCGCCGAGACAGGCCTCACGGCGTTGGGCGGTCGCATCCCCGTCAACACGAGCGGGGGACTTAAGTCGAAGGGTCACCCCGTCGGAGCAACAGGGGTCGCTCAGATAGTCGAGCTCACCGAACAACTGAGAGGCGAAGCAGGAAAACGACAGGTCAAGGGCGCCAAGCGCGGTCTCGCCCAGAACATGGGCGGCACCGGCGGCAGTACCGTCGTCCACATACTGGAGGTGGCGTGATGTTTCCGGCAAGATACTGGCGAGAGATTCCTCAGCGATATCGCCTCGAGGCGGGCAAGTGCAAGAGTTGCGGGAGGACGTGCTTTCCCCCCAGGCTGATCTGTCCCAAGTGCGGCAGCAGGGAATTCGAGAAGGTGAATCTTTCCGACAAGGGTGTCGTCAAGACCTTTACCGTTATTCGTGTCGCACCATCCCAGTTCGCGGATGACGCTCCGTACGCCATAGGCATCGTCGAGCTCGAAGGGGGTGTCAAGATAACCGCGCAGATAGTCGACTGCCCGCTCGAAGAAATCAAGATGGGGCAGAAGGTGAAGGTGGAGTTCAGGCGAATTCAGGAGGACGGGACCTCCGGCATTCTCTGTTACGGTTACAAGTGCGTGCCGGCGGCCTGAAGAGACCGGCGCCAGGGTTCCCGAGCAAGCGCGGGGATACGTTTCTCCGCGAGAGAACTCGCGCGTACCCGGCTTGAGGGGTTCTCACATGTACGTAATCGAATCCAAAGTCAACACGCAGGGCTCCGAATTCAATGAAAACAGGCTCCACATGGAGCAGGCCGTCGCGGAGCTCAAGGCGAGACTGGAAGAGGTGAAGAGAGGCGGGCCGCCCCCTGCCATCGAGAAGCACAAATCTAGAGGGAAGCTCATGGTGCGAGAGAGGCTGGACCTTCTCTTCGACAAGAACACGCCCTTCCTGGAGCTCAGCTCTCTGGCCGCTTATGGCATGTATGACAACGAGGCGCCGGCCGCGAGCATGGTGACCGGGGTTGGGGTGGTGCACGGGAGAGAGGTGCTGGTCGTGGCGAACGACGCCACGGTGAAGGGCGGTACGTATTTCCCCATGACCATCAAGAAGCACGTGAGGGCGCAGGAGGTTGCCTTGGAGAACCGTCTTCCGTGCGTCTACCTTGTGGATTCGGGCGGCATTTTCTTGCCCTATCAGTCCGGCACCTTTCCCGACAAGGAGCACTTCGGCCGAATCTTCTTCAATCAGGCCCGGCTTTCCGCTCTCAACATCCCGCAGATTTCAGTCGTGCTTGGCTCGTGCACGGCAGGCGGAGCCTACGTGCCGGCGATGAG
>JAZDPI010000296.1:0-2006 GCA_043797775.1 Candidatus Eiseniibacteriota bacterium | reverse complement strand
GGCAGTAGACGCAGGAATACGGGCAGCCCCTGGAACTGAAGATCGGCATGGCGCGGGGCTTCACCTGCATCATGTTCTGCGTGTAGCCGGAGGTCCCCTGGAAGTATCTCTCTACCTGAACGAGGTCGTAGGCAGGCAAGGGAAGCCGATCGAGATCCTGAACAGGCGGCCGTTCCGGGTTCACCACCGGTCTTCCGTCCTGTCGATAGGCAATTCCCTTAACATGGGCCAGCCTGGCGCCACCGGAGAAGCTCTCCGCGAGTTCGGCCAGCGTCTCCTCCCCTTCTCCTCTCACCGAAACGTCGACGTTCTTGTCCCGCACGGCCGCGATCGGCTCCGAGGAAGAGTAGGGACCACCCACAACGACCCTGCAATCCGGAAGCTCCTCTTTCACGATCGCGGCATCCCGGTGTCCTGCGCCTGCTTCGACCGTCAGCAAGGAGATGCCAACCAGATCGGGCCTGAACTCCCTCAAGACCCGCCTCAACCCTTGTTCCGGTGTTCGGTCGAGCCTCGCATCCATAACCTGCACCTCGTTCTGCCTCCGAAGCGTCGAGGCCAAGTACAGAAGCCCCAAAGGAATGCATAGGTTGAAGACTTTCGAATTGGGTCTCATGAGCAGTACTCTCATCTTTGGCACCTCGCTCGGCATATAGGATTTCTCGTCGATGGGTCCGCTTCCTTTGTGGGCCACAGCTTCGGAGAAAAGCTCCGTCGCCCGCGGACATCAAGGCGCTCCGAGACCGGAGGTGGAGACGAAAGGAAACGTTTCATTCAACCGATAATACCCTTTTTCTAAAAATCTCGGCAAGAAGCTTTTCCGACGAGGTCACCCCGATCATGCCCTCGCGAGAATACCAGATCCGCGGCGGGCAAATGAGCGGGTTACCATTTTCCGCTGTGAATGGCCTTGCCGAACGAGGCTTCACTCACAAACAGCGGGGTTGGAGCACCTTCTCGGGGTGTGGACGTGACCGGGAAGTAAATGTATTCCGAGGGAGATGTGGTATGAGGTGTTTATTAGAAGAGTGAGAGAGTTTTGACTAACACGAAACCCACGCCGGTACCAGAGCAATGTCCTCCAGTGATTCCCTACCACCTCAAACTCCGATCGAAGAGCAACTTGGTGTAGGCAAGGAAGTACCTGGGCTTGAGAACGAACCTCATGACCGTCCCACTAAAGAACTCAACCGGATCCCTTAGCAGTAACCTGACACGAAACCTCAAGGATGCCCAAGACACCATTCTTTCCAGTTCCTTGGGCGTCCATTGATCTGATACCGTTGCGGCGATGCGACTTCTATAGCGCGCGAAGCCTACGTCCCTGCTCAGGAGACCCTTCTTTTCACAGATCCTATAGAGCTCGGTCCCCGGAAGAGGGATCGCGATGGAGTAGTTGACATTGTCGAGCTTCAGCTCCTCCACATAGCGGAAGGTCTGCTTGATTTCTTCTCTTGTCTCACCCGGAAACCCCACGACGAAGAACCCGGAAACCCCGATGTCCAGTCTTCTGAGCGTAGCGACGATCTGTCTTACTTTCTCGAGATTCAACGGCTTGTGAATGACTTCTTTCAGCACTCTTCCCACGCCGGATTCGATGGCCAGATTGACAAGGTAACAGCCGCTCCGCTTCATCTCGACCATGAGCTCCTCGTCCAGTCGCCAGACGGCAAGCCCGTTCGGAGCGGTCCATGTAATGTCGAGACCGGCGTGTTGGATTCCCCTGAATATGCCAAGGGCACGCTCGCGGTCATAGGTCAGGTTGTCATCTTCAAACTGTATCTCCCTTGCGCCGTAACGACCGACAAGGTGCGAAATCTCCTTTAGCACGCGCTCCGGCGAATGTCCCCGAAAAGTCCGACCGTGTACCCTATGAGAGGCGCAAAAGACACATCGCGCAGGACATCCGCGCGAAGTCAACACGGGTGCCACCGGCCTTCGTCTAGGCATGGCGCCGTGAGGGGTGTCGATTGCAAAATACTTCTTCATGTTGACGAAATCCCACG
>JAZDPI010000093.1:0-2108 GCA_043797775.1 Candidatus Eiseniibacteriota bacterium | reverse complement strand
CTCAACACCTTGTCGGAATGGGGCCCGCTTCCGTCCAGCCAGCTTCCAGGACGCCTGGCCATGTCTTCGAGCGAAATCACCTGCACCTCCTGAGGCAGAGTCTTGAGCGGCCGCCGTTACTCAGCCTTTCCCTGACTCTTTCTCTTCCTGCTCACAGCGGCCTCGAGCTTCCGGATCTTGTCCCTGAGTTCAGCGGCCTGCTCGAAGTCCTCACGTTGAACCGCCCTTTCGAGTTCTTCTTGGAACTTCTGAATCTCTCTTCTTCTGGTGAATTTCACGCTGTCTCTACTCGGGCTCTTTCCCGAGTGTCTCGTGCTGCCGTGCACTCTCCTCAGGAGCGGCCTGAGCTGTGAGCGGAAGGCCTCATAACACATGCCGCACCCCAACCGGGCAGTCTCCTTGAAGGCCGAGTAGCGCAGCCCGCACGCGGGGCACTGCACACTCCCCATCTTCTCCTCGTCACTGGAGCTGAGACTATCCATCATCCAGACGATGGGGCCCGAGATTGCAAGCTTGGTCTTGCCGAGAACTCCCTGAAGCCCCCGCTCTTCTGCGCACTTTTCGCCCACGTGAAGCTCGGTCATCTTGTCGTTCACTATCTCAGTGTAGTGCACCGAAGCCGGAGCTTTTCCGCAAATCTGACACTGCATCCTGACCTCCGTTCTAGCGCACTAAACGCGCCTTCCCGTCCTCAAGTTTTACCACCCTGTCCGCCATCTCCGCAAGTTTCTCGTTGTGTGTCACAATAACGAACGTCTGCCGCTTGGAGTCCCTCAGGTGTGCGATGAGCCCGTGCAATTCATCTCCACTGACTCTGTCAAGGTTGCCCGACGGCTCGTCGGCAAGCACGATGCGCGGCTCGTTCAGCAACGCTCTCGCCACGGCGACCCTCTGCTGCTCGCCCCCCGATAGCTCGCCCGGCTTGTGCTCCTCCCTGTCCACGAGTCCCACTTCCTTGAGCAGCCTGGCGGCCTTGTCGCGGCAGGTCCCCCGGGCTTCACCCGCTATGAGGCCGGGCATCATCACGTTCTCCATGGCCGTGAATTCCGGCAGCAGGTGGTGAAACTGAAACACGAACCCGACTGTCCGATTTCTGAACCCGGCCAGGCTTTCGTCGCCCATCCGGAATATCTCTTTCGAGTCCAGCCACACGGAACCGGAGTCGGGACGGTCCAGGGCACCCAGTATGTGAAGCAGCGTGCTTTTCCCCACTCCGGAGGCGCCGACTATTGCGACGATGTCGCCCTCATTCACTTCGATGTCGACTCCTCTCAGCACGTTCAGCACGTGGCTGCCCATCTTGAAGCTCTTGTGCACGCCGCGTGCGCTCAGAATCGGACTCGCGTTTCCCATGTCTATCACTACTCGTACCGTATCGCCTCGACAGGAACGAGCCTCGAAGCCTTCCAGGAGGGGTAGATCGTCGCGACGAAACAGACCCCAAGCGCGGCAAGCGCCACGAGAAGGAAATCCAAGGCCTCGATTCTGACAGGCAATCTGTCTATGAAGTATACGTCACCGGGAAGCGTGATGAACTTGTATTTCTGAAGCAGGTAACAGCCGACAAATCCGGTCACACAGCCGAGAATCGTCCCGACTATGCCGACGACCACGCCTTCGGCCATGAAGATTCTCATTATGCTTCCGGACGTCGCGCCCATCGACTTGAGGACGCCTACGTCACGCCGCTTCTCCATCACGACCATTATGAGACTGCTGATGATGTTGAACGCGGCAACCGCGACGATGAGCATGAGGATTATGAACATCACGATTTTCTCTGTCTTCATCCAGGAGAACAGATTTCTGTTCAGCTCTATCCAGTTGCTCGCCACGTAAGGGAAGCCGCCGAGGGCGCCTGTTATGGAATCGGCAACCTGCGGCGCCTTATACATGTCTCGAACCCTGACCTCCACGCCGGTCACGCGGCCGGGCATCCCCAGAAACTCCTGAGCCGCGCTCACGGAAATGTATCCCAGACTCGAGTCGAAGTCGTACATGCCGGACGTGAATACGCCGACCACCGTGAACTTCTTGACGAGCGGTATCATCCCGAAGATCGTGACCCGTCCCTAGAGCGGGGAGCTGAGGACGACCTCGGCCCCGAC
>JAZDPI010000255.1:0-10022 GCA_043797775.1 Candidatus Eiseniibacteriota bacterium | reverse complement strand
GTCAGCTTCCCCCGAGCACGGTGTGATTCTAATCACTGTGGAGGGAGTATGCAAGCGGGGATTGGGGTACCTATTGGCCCCTGACTGCAACGCGCAGACCGGAGAGACTACACAAGAATGGGAAAGCGTGCGGCGCCGGCCCTTGTTCGCGTTCTCGGGGAGGGCGGCCGCCTACCTGGTCCGGGCCAGGCTCGCGGCCTCCAGGCGTTCACCGGCCTTCTCGCGCCACGCCGTCAGCTGGGCATCCGCCTGCCCCTCGGCGATGAGGCCGTCGATGATGCGGAGAACGGTACGGAGGCGCTCCTGGGAGAGGGGATCATCCCTGGAGCCGGGCGTTGAGCTCCAGAGGTGCCAGAGGGCCGCTGCGAGACCCTTGCGGCCTTCAACAGAGCTCGGCTGAATGCCAAGGAGTGCTCGAAACGAGCGCTCGCTTCGCCCGAAGTCCCCGGTCTGCATCGACAGGACACCGATGCGCTGAAGCAAATCGGAGCGTCCCGGATCTTTCATCGTCGCCCGCTGGTAGGCGTCAACGGCCTCGTCAATCAGCCCCACTTTCTCGGCCAGCGCCCCGTGCAGAGCGGCAGAAGCCGCGCTCTCCTTGGGCACGCCGGCCAGCTTGCGGGCATACAGCAGGGCTTCGTTCATCTCGCCGCGCTCGGCATGAATGTTCGCCAGCATCTCCAGGGCCTGGGCGAAGGTCGAGTCGGCCCTGAGCGCGCGACTGAAGTTCGCCAACGCCGCCTCGCGCAGGCCTTCGTTGTACTGGAGTCCTCCCAGCACCGCGCAGAAACGCGCGTTCTCCGGAAACGCCCTCGCGCAGGCTTCGTATTCCTCCATCGCCTCGGCGGTATTCCCTTGCTTGCGGTAGTATTTCGCCATCTCCTCGTGCCCGTAAGCCTGCACGAACCGGGATTGACCTCCGATGACGTCACGGAATCGCCGGACGGATCTCGATTCACCGGCGTTGAGAAGAAACCAAGGCATGCTCAGAAGAAGGGCCGTGATGACCAGGCTTCCCACAACGCGATGGTCCGGGCGTCCCGGTGAGAGAGCCGGCCATGAGAGCCACCCGGCCAGGACGAAGACAGAAGTGTGTGCGGCCAGCAAATCCCAATCGCGCGGCATCCCGAGCTTCATGTTAATGAGCGACATGAGAAGGACGAGCCAGAGGCTTGAGGCCGCGAGGACGGGCAGAACGCGTCTCGCGGAGTCCGGGCGCGTTGTTGTAACCCCGCGCCGCGCAGTCACGGGACCCCTGGATGCCGATACGGCCTCGCCGGGCAGGGTCGAAGAGCTGTGCCTTCGCGAGACAGCCGCCGTCACCAGGAGTGCGAACGGGATCGGGGCCACCAGAAGAAGGAGGTTAACGATGTCTCTCAGGTGACGAAGGGACAGTGCGCCGTCTTCACCCGTGAGAGGGAGCAAGAATCTTGAGAGTTGGCCGCCTCTCAAGAATTCCTCGCGGAACCTGTTCAGATCATAGCCTGCAAGGAAGTAGAGTCCAACCGCAACGCCGAAGACTGCCATCGCCGGGACCACTGCGAGGGCGAATCTCCTGGCGACAGAGCGGGGCGCAGAGGCCGCCGGCCAGAAAACGAGCGCCAGAAGAAGCGGGGCCAGAAACAAGGCGGTTAGATGGAGGGCCAACCCCAGGCCAAGTGCGGTTCCAGGCACCCACATGGCCACGCGGCCGCGATAGTGGAGCACGGTGGTGACCAGAAAGAGCAGCATGGAAACCGTGAGGATTGAATAGCATTCCACGTAGCACATGAACATCTGTACGGGTGTGTAGAAAAGGAGCAGAGCATAGAGCAGTATACGCTCGCCGCCGTTCTTGCCTAGGCTCCTGGCGGCCCACGCTGCCGTCACGAGATACAAGACCCCCGCGCCGAGGCTGGTCCAGGCGAACACTCGAAACGCGTTCGCTTCACCGGGAGACTGCATCGCCGCCCAGAGGTTTGCCATGAGACGGTAGTGCACAAAATCGTAGCCATGAAACGGCACCCCGGCCGAGACCATCTCGCCGAGGAGCCAGCCGTCCCCAAGAAAGTACGTCTTGCATCGAAGGGCCCAGAAGACGAGAGCCCCCAGAGCAGGCAAGAGCACGTAGGCCACCGCCTTCCTGCCGAGAAGCAGCTCCGCCCCCCGGCCCGTGAGCCAGCGGCCCACCCGGCCGCCCAAAGACGTCCAGATGATGGTGAGTCCTACCAAGGGCCAGAGAAGACGAAAGGGAAGGGGCAGATATGCCAGATGATTGAATCCCCATAGCAGAGGGCCCGGCAGAAAGCCGGCGATCGCCTGGCCGGCAATGAGCAGGGAGAGGAGGACGCGGAGAAGCAGGCCTCCGCGTGCGTCGTGTTTCGGCAGCGCCAACCCCGTTCGCTTCATTGTTCGCCAGCCCCACTACCGGGACAGGTCAACTCACAATGCTCAAGAGCCGTGGACGCACTGGGGCCGAGACAGGGGTTGGGATGTCTCTGCCGTTCCTTCGCGATGAACTAACTTACACTATAACACAAAGCTCCATGTTCTGCAAAGCAAATCGGGGAGCGGCGGGTGGGGGCAGAGAAGGCCCGATGGTGGTCTGATTGCGGGTTCGCCTCCTAGAAGAGGAGCTCGAACCCGAGGTTGGCCGCCCGGGGGAGATTCGTCCGGAAGACGGAGCGAGAGTAGTAGTCGAGATAATCCATGCCCGATACGTTGGCGTGATCTGTGACGTTGAGCGCCTCGACGTAGAACTTGGCCTTCTCTCCAAAGAGCTCACAGTTCATGGCCAGTCTCAAGTCGAGCCTGAACTGTGCGGGAAGCCGGGCGGAGTTACCCTGGCCCCACACAGCCTTGTAGACGACGCTTCCGGAGGCGTCGGTCACGACCTGCTGAGACGAATCCAGGAGCGGGACCCGACCCATCAGCGGAGTGAAGGCGAGCCCGCTTCCGAAAAACGTGCGTGTGGTGAGCTCCAGCGTCCTCGTGAGCCTCGTGAAGCACACGGTCTTCGCCTGGATCTGCTGATCCCAGTCCGTGGGCACTTCCATAACCTCGGCAGTTCCGAACGACGCAGTCGCGTAGGCCCAGAACTTTTCATTCTCGGTGGGCGTTGAGAGAGTGATGTCCGCGCACCTCAGGTAGCCGGTTCCGTCTCTGTATTCGGTTCCGTAGTCGTCCCGTATCACAAGGTCGTGGTACGTCTGGCGGTGAAACTCGACGGAAAGCTTGATCGGGTGGAGATTCACGTCGAGACCCAGAAGACCGTGAAGAGCACTCTCGGGCCTCGTGTAGGTGTCCACAAGCCCGCTCAGCCTTCCCTCCCTGAAGGTCCCTCCCACGGGGAAACGGCTGTACTGTCCGCCTGCAACCCGGACGTTCACTCCTCCGAAGGGTCTCTCCGCAGAGAATCTCAGGGCGGGAACCGCGGTCGTATTGAGAAGATCACACCGCGCGCCGAGGCTCACGCGACACCCCCTGATGAGGCGCCTTTCCTGAGCGTAGGCGGCAAACCTCCAGTAGCCCAGTCTTTCATCCGTGCCGGCCAGCGTCGTGTCGGAGACGTCGTCCCTTCCCGGGTTGAAAATCGGAGCGAAGTTCCAGCCTTCAGACTGCACGCACTGGCTCACTTCATCCCTTCTCGCGGTGGCACCGACGTCAAGTGCGTGTCCTCGAGAGAGGAAGAGCGTGCTCTTGTGTGCGAGTCCGTATGACCTTGCCCCGAGTGTCACGTCCGCGAGAAACTCGTTCAGAGCACCGGCGTTTCGTCCCATGAGGCCGTCCACCGCACTGTAGGCCTCGCCGTCGGAGAAGTAGGCGACCGACGTGTTGTGTATCGCCCTGGCTCTGGTCTGCTGGACGCTCAGCTCGTATCGCTGCTTGCCCGAGCGAGTGGCAGTGGATGCGGTTGTGTACCTGTCCTGAGTCGGCTCGATTCGGGCGTCTGCCCCGCCTGTGGCGTAGAAGGTCCGCAGGGAAACCTGCCTTGAGCCGTACTTCCTTGAGAGAGTTGAGAGAACGGAGGACGAATGCGGGTAACCGTCCCTGCTCACAACACTCAGGACTTTGTCGTAGAAAGACGTCTCGAACGAGAAGGCGTAGCTCCACTCCCTGAGGGGCCCCGCAACGTGCAGGCGGCTTCTCAAGAGATCGACGGAGAAACCCGCCGTCTGGGTCCGCGAATAAACGTGCCGAGGCTCCACCACTATCACGCCCGAGAGGGCATCACCGTATTCGACCGGAAACGCGCCTCTCAGCACGCGGAGATCGTCGAATTGACTGTTGGCGACCGAGACCGTTCCGTACAGCACGTAAGGATAGCAATCGGGGAAACTCCCGTAGTACACGGGGACCCAGTCAGGCAAACCGCCGTTCACGCTCGGCCGCACAAAGAGCTCGTCGCGGGCACCGACACCTGCGAGTGCCCAGACGGCGGCGCGCATGGGATCCGCGAGGGCGGAAGGCGTGCCAGCCGCGAGTCTCCTGTCCAGACGGGCTGAGAGAAAGAGAGGGGGTCTTAGCCCCAGAACCGAAATCTCCCTCATGAAGTAGGTGTCGCCTCTGCGCTGGAGCTCGAGGTCGGGGGGCGGGCCGGCAGCCTTGCCGGAGTATGTCTCGGTGGGCGGCTGGGGAACAGGCTCCCACTCGTCTGCACCGGCCGTGGCGACAGTGCAGACGAGGAGGAAGACGAGAATCGCCAGACTAAGTGCCCTTGTCTTTGCCATAATGATCACATGCTCGCTGTTGTGTTTCTGATAGGTGCAATCGGGTAGAGCAAGAAGCATGAGACCACGCTTCACGTTCTCTGCGCACAGTGTGATGGTTCTGTTGCGTTGACTACTCAAGGCTCGGTCGTCACTCCAAGAGAGCCGGGCTCGCACTTACGTTTTGTGATTCCGGGCCGCCCAGGAATCTCCCGCCTCCCGCCCAATCTGCAAAGCAAACCGGCGAACGATTCTCCGGACACGTCGAACATCTGGAGACGCGTCTAATGAGGCGGCTTGTGCTTGTTAAAGAGCGGGCTCCCACGTCACTAGCTGCAAGGCAAAGCTAGCTGGTCAGACTGTCTACGAGTGAGAAAAGCTTCTCTTTCTCCTTAGGGGCTGACAAATCTTCAGATGCGTGAGCACGGGATGTCACTCCAATAGTCAGAGAGCGGAGCGGGCCAGCAACTGCAATTATAGCATAGTTAGGGGCAGGTTCAAAGGACTTTGGGGGTGGGATTGTGCATTGAGTTCGCTCTTGGCCTGCTCTCGTAGGTCCGCATGCACCTGTGACAATACAACCTTGTCTCTCTTCATCCTCCGGCGCTTCTGTATACATCAACTGCCGTACCCCTTGGGGAGAATTGCCTTGACATTGCTGTGCTTGGGCCGGTACCATAATTGTCGTTCGATTCTCTCAAGCGGGACAATCAGGAGCATGATGAAGTACTGACATGTGGAGTAAGACGGGCTGGCCGGTTTCAACTGTGCTTGCGGTTCTTGTTTTGGTTTCCGCCTTCGGGAGCTCCGGTTGTTCATCCTCTGGCACACGGCTCTCCCCAGGTGGGACGACAACTACGCTATCCGAGGGGCATAGTCGGCCCAGTGAGTATCAGCTTCGCCTGGGAACGGAGGATGAGCTTCAGTTCTATGTTCACATCTGGGGTCAAGTTAACAAGCCCGGCTTATATGCGGTGGCCGACGGAACTGATTTGATCTCGCTCATTTCGTTGGCTGGCGGGCCAACAGACGATGCGAAACTCAGCCGCGTTGTTATTGTGAGCGGGAATCGTCGTTCTGAGGGCGCGGTGAGAGTCAACCTGCGGGATTTTGTTGATTCGGGTCACTCGCAGGGGATACCTCTGCTTCGGCCGGGTGATACAGTGATCGTACCGGCGAGGTTGTCACACAGTCTCTTCAGATTCAGCGGGGTTCTGTCTGTTGCTGCGCTGATCGCGAACGTGATTGTTACTGCTGCAGTGCGATGAGGATACCGCCTGGTGCAGACAGGAGGAGCTAGCAGATCTCTGGCCCCGGCGTCACCTTCTTGTTCCGGCGGGATCCGGACCGATTCATCACGACAGACAGGGTGTTTAGGAATCTGATAGGCATGCTCTAGTGGGGCTTTCCAGAGAGGCAACATTGCAGTCGAGTGTTAGGACAAAGGAACGCACTCTCGAGGAATACGCGGGGCTTCTGTACAAGTCGCGATGGGCGACAATCTCGATATTTGCTGTCATAGTCGGGTCTAGTATGATCTTCTCATTCCTTGCCGCGCCCGTTTACGAGGCGCGGAGTGTGGTGATGATCGAGCCTAGAGTAGCCAAACAAGGACTGGGTTCCATTCTTGACGTGTCCAGTTACATTCAGCCGGGATCATTCAATGTGAGCGTTATCAATAACCAGGTTGAGATCCTGCGAAGCTACTCGCTGGCCGAGAGGACGTTGGAACATCTTAGGCAGGTGTACGGCACAAAGAAGTTGAGTCTGTTCCGCTCAGAAGGAACCACGCTGTCGCAGTCCGTCTTGGTAAGGCGCCTCCAGGACAGAACGACCATTGTGCCCCTGCGAGAGGCAGATATTATCGAGGTAAGGGGTAGGGCGGGCGGCCCCTGGGAGGCTGCCGCAATTGCCAACGCCGTTGCGGACACGTACATTGACACCGACCTCTCCACGGCGCGGGGTGAAGTGAGGGAGGTCAAGACCTTCCTGCAAGAACAGATCTCCATGGTGAGAACAAGGCTGGCACGTGCAGAGGAGGAGCTGAGAGCGTACCAACAGAAAGAAAAAGTTGCCAGTCTTCCCGACGAGATCACCATGCTTGTGGACAAGCTGGCGTACTTCGAGGGCCTTTACAACGAGGCCACAGTCGACATGGAGAGCACTCGGAAGAGACTGGCGGCTTTGGGCGAGCAGTTGACTGAGCAGCGAAGTAACCTGGTTGAGCAGGTGGCCCAAGTGTCGAGCCCTGTAACCGCGCAGCTTAGGAGTGAGACCGCAACTCTGGAGGGTATACGCTCGAAATACATCGCGCAAGGTTACAGCGAGAGTCACGAGAAGATGGTGGAGATCGAGCGCCGCATCGAGGAGACGAGACGCAGACTTCTCCAGACGGCGAAGGATGTTGCTGCCAGAAAGCTATCGGCCGCCGATCCGGTTGCATTCTCCCAGAGCCTTGTGGATAGGATCCTTGGTCTTCAGGTTGACGTCGAGACAATGGGATCAAGACGCAATTCTCTCAAGGCTGTTGCCGACACGTATGAGGCCCAGCTCCAGCAACTGCCCGACAAGAGCCTGCAACTAGCTCGACTGGAAAGGGCGGCGAAGGTTGATGAGAAGGTTCTGATGATGCTGATGGAGAAATACGAAGAGATCAGGATAAGGGAAGCTGGCGAAATGGGCAGCGTCCGCATAATTGACAGAGCTCGCGAACCAGACGTCCCGGTGAGACCCCGGAAGAGACTCAACGTGATTGTCGGCGTTGTATTGGGAGCACTGATGTCACTCGGGTTCGTGTTCGTAAGAGATAGATTCGACAGGACGATAATGGATGTCGAGGACGTAGAAGCGCTTCCCGAGATACCAGTCCTGGGATGGATACCGGCTACGAAGAACCGTCGCCGTGTGAAAGGCAAAGGGAGAATCTCCCACGGCACGCGGACCTTGAAGGACCCTTTGAAGGAAGCTGAGATGAGGCTGCTCACGCACATGGTGCCTCATTCGCCGGTGTCCGAATCATACAGAACGTTGCGCACGAACATCCGCTTCCTTGGAGTTGATGAAGCCGTCAAGACTATTGTCGTCTCAAGCCCGGGTCCTTCCGAAGGAAAGTCTACGACGGTTGCGAATCTTGCCATCTCTTTGGCGCAAGGTGGGGCAAAAACGATTCTGGTTGATTCTGATCTGAGGCGGCCCACAGTCGATGCGATCTTTGGAATCCAGAAGGGGTACGGTCTTACAGAGATTCTGACTGATACCAGATCAGTTGAGGAGTGCGTAGCCTCCACTGACGTGGCCAATCTGAGCGTGATCGGTTCAGGTACGTTGCCGCCTAACCCGTCGGAGATGCTAGGCTCCTCGAAAATGGTGTCAGTCGTCTCTCAACTGAGGGACTCCTACGACTATGTGCTGTTCGACTCGCCCCCTGTGCTGGTGGTGACTGACGCCGCTGTCCTGAGTGCGGTAGCTGATCTAACCATCCTGGTACTCAGGAGCGGGAGAACAAGGTGGACCAGTCTTGTACGGGCCGTAACGCTTCTGCAGAATGTGCGCGCGAGAAAGGTTGGGACAATGCTTAACGCAGTCGAGATGCAAGGTTTCTACGGGCGCTATCATGACTACTATGGCTATTACAGGCATCATCCCCCGAAGTCGTAACCAACCTCATCTCCGCGCCGCAGCACCCAATCAGACCCGCTCGAAGTGCCCACCTTCGCTGAATCATACAGACGGCTGAGGAGACGATACTGCAACAGTGGGTAAACATGAACAAATATGGGGGGCTACTTGGGTTGTGGCCGTCTTCTCCGTGCTCATGATTGGCGCGGGCGCTGCCCGTGACATATTCACAGCCTCCCTTTTTGGCGCCTCTGACGCAATCGATGCCTTCATGATAGCTTTCGCTGTGTCTATCTGTTTCTACGGTGTGCTCGCAAGCGTCATCGATTCTGCCTTCCTGCCGTTGTACGCGGAGAGGCTGCGCGACCAGGACTCGCATCCCTCGGGCCTGTTGCTTTACATCTTGCTTGCGGTCTCGGCGTTTCTGATTGCCGTGACCGTGGTGTTGATTATGCTCGTTCCCCTTTACATGCCCCTTGTTGCGAGAGGCTTCTCCGGTTCAAAACTGCTCCTTGCAGAGCGATTGTGTCAGGCACTGCTTGTTCTCGTGTTTCTTAATGGGTTGGCGGGCTTGTTGAAAGCGGTTCACAATGCACATTTGAGGTTTGCACTCCCTTCACTGGGGAACGTGGTAGTCCCGCTTTGCGCTCTCTTGTTTCTCTTCCTTCTGAGAGATCGCATGGGTGTTTGGACTCTGGTCTGGGGTACGATAGCCGGAGCCTTTGTTAGACTGGTGGTCATGGCTCCGTTTGTTCTTGGCCGGATCCGGGAGGTTCCGCTCAGTGCGCGAAGAGGCACAGAACTCAAGACAATGCTCGTCTTCTCCTCGTTAGCGATCCCTTTGTTGCTCAGTGCTATCCTTACTCAAGCCAATGCGGTCGTCATTCAATCCGTCGCTTCAACGTTGGAGAGGGGCACCGTTGCGTCACTGGCTTACGCCGACCGTGTCTTTCAAGTCCCCGTGAACTTGATTGCACTGACTCTCTGGTCATCCGCGTTTCCTTTTCTCTCGCACGCGTGGGAATGCCACGAGTTGGAGAAATTTCGAGGTACATTGAGTTGGGCGTCTAGGCTCATACTTATGGTTGCGATTCCTCTTGCTGCCGTGTTCGTGTTTGGGGGGCAAGAGATTGTGAGGCTTCTGTTCATGAGAGGGGCATTTGACGCGCAGGCGGCGCACTCGACGGGCCTGGTCTTGAGTATCAGTGGAATAGGGTTGGCTCCCGTTTGCTGGGGATACGTTTTTGGCAGAGCTCTTCAGGCAACGAGGAGGATGTGGGCATTTGCCGGCGTCAGTCTTCTCAACGTTACGCTGAACGGTGTTGGATGCGTCTTGCTCTCAAGATGGTGGGGTATCGCAGGCATTGCTGCATCAGGAGTGATCACCTTTACCTTCAGTACCGGGGTCCTTGCATTCCTTCTGAGGCGCAGCACGGGTTTCAGCCTCGAAAGGACACGATGGCCTCTGTTCGGAAAGGTGGCGATCGCCTCATTGGCTATGGTTTGCACCGCGCGTGGGTTAGCGTGGATACTCTCCCGGATGGGTGTCTCTTCATCCGAGGGTGGAGTGGTAGCTGGAGGGAGTCCGTGGGTCGTGGGCGTAATCGTGTATGCCGTGTTTCTACTTGTGTTGAGAGTGGGGGAAGCGAAGTCTGTTGCTACTAGGCTACTCTCATGGTACAGGGGTGCGTCTGCAAGTGTGCGGTCATGAAGGAT
>JAZDPI010000248.1:0-3406 GCA_043797775.1 Candidatus Eiseniibacteriota bacterium | reverse complement strand
CCGCCGTCCTAGAGAGAGCACTACGGCTCAGGAACAAGATGCACCCGGGTCGGCAAACCAGACGGACAAGCGGCCGATGAGCGACCTTCCTCATCTGCGACTAGAGGAGACGGCAGAGAGAGTCCCGTACACGTTTCCGGGTACCGTTGGTGCCGGGGAATTCCGCCTGCCCCCACGTGACCGCGGTCCCCACGCTCAGAAGCTCAAGGCCGACCTTGAGCGGGCAGAAGCCGATGCTCGTGCCATGCGCGAGGAACAGGGACTAGAGGGAGAAGGTGCCGGTGAAGTCCTCGCGGTTCGAAGCGAAGAAGACTTCGAACTAAAGTTCGACAGTCTTGACCGGCTGAAGTCGGGGATAGAACTCGTGAGCGTGAGTCGAGAGGGAGGCGTCACCGTAGCAAAGGTATTCGTCCAGCGCGGCAAGCACGTCCAACTTCTTCGCTTGATTGACTCGTACGAAACGAAGGAGACGAAGCCGGGTGGAAGTCGGCCCAGGAACCAAAACCTCATTGAGAGCATTGCTTCGATAAAGTTGGCCGCACTTCGCGACTTCTGGGAAGATGAAGTTCGACTATTCCCAGCAGAGACCGACAGTATTTGGTGGGAAGTCTGGTTGCGTTTGGGCGGGGGGGAGGCGTCAGGAGTACACCAGCGGTTCGCTGAGATGGCTCGTGGATTCGGGATGCAAGTGAGCAAACAGTATGTAGCTTTCCCCGAACGGGTGGTGACGCTTGCCTTTGGAACACAGCAACAGCTTAGCCGTTCGATAGGTCTCTTGGCCCTCATCGCGGAGTTGCGGTTGGCAAAGGAACTCCCTACGGACTACGTGGGGGCATCGCCGCGGACGCAGGGAGAGCTCATTGACGAGCTCCTGGAGCGTCTCGTGCTGCCAGGAGAGGCGGCGCCCGCAGTTTGCATCCTTGACACGGGCGTGAATCGAGAACATCCACTACTCGCGCCTGCGCTGGCGGCCGCTGATACGCAGAGCGTGAAGCCCACAGAGTGGGGCACGGCCGACGACCAGCGACAGCACGGAACCGGAATGGCCGGGATTGCTTTGTATGGGGAAGGTCTGACGGAGGCATTCGCGTCCCGCGAACCGATACGGCTACGGCACCGACTCGAATCGGTGAAGTTCCTTCCCCCATTTCCAGGCTACAACGATGAGAAAGACTACGGACCGTTCACGATTCAGGCGGTTGCGCGGGCGGAGATTCAAGCCCCGGAGCGAAAGCGTGCCCTATGCATGGCGGTAACTGCCGATGACCGAGACCTGGGTATGCCTACGCTCTGGTCGGCGGCCATTGACCAGATGTGCTCTGGCGCGCTGGATGATGGGCAAAGATTGCTGTTCATCTCGGCGGGCAATCTACGAGATATTTCGGGAGCCGGGTATATCTACCACCGCTCGAACTGCGAGCGTGGTGGCATAGAAGACCCAGGCCAATCATGGAACGCAGTCACCGTTGGAGCCTATACGGAAAGGGTCTTCATCCAAGACCCGACGTTTCAGGGCTGGCAGCCGGTCGCTGAAAGCGGTGACCTGTGTCCAACGAGCCGAACCTCGCTTGCCTGGCCGGAAGAAAACCAACGAGGCTGGCCACTGAAACCCGACATTGTGATGGAGGGGGGTAATTACGCGGAACGGGCCAGCGAACGTGTGAATTGCCCAGACCTGTCTCTTCTGACGACAACGATGCCGGTGAATACTGGACGCCTCCTTGAAATCACGCATGACACGAGTCCGGCCACTGCGGCCGCCGCACGGATGGCGGCGGTGATTTGGAGCCACTATCCACGGCTGGAGCCAGAGACCGTGCGGGGGTTGATTGTGCACTCGGCAAACTGGACGGACGCCATGGTGCGCCGGTACCCTGCCAGCACGAGGACGTCGGTCCAACAACGGCTGCGATGCTATGGCTACGGCGTTCCGAGCATGTCGAAGGCTCTGTGGAGCGCGGAGAACGCGGCGACGCTGATGTTTGAGGGTGAGCTTCAGCCTTACGAGAAGGTGGGTTCAAACATACGGTCGGATGAGATGCACGTGCATCGGATACCTTGGCCGACCACGGTGCTCGAAGGCCTCGGAGAAGCCGAGGTGAGGATGCGGGTCACACTCTCGTACTTCATCGAGCCAAGTCCAGGGCGAATCGGATGGACAAGGAAGCATCGTTATCAGTCGCACGGACTTCGTTTCGACGTGAATCGGCCAGTAGAGAATGAGGAAGCATTTCGTCGGCGGTTGTCCAGGGAGGAATGGGAGAATCCTGATGAGCGCCCCGAGAGTGCTGCTGAAACGCGGAACTGGACGATTGGCGACCATGGGAGGCGCCGGGGTTCGATTCATTCGGACTGGTGGACGGGGACAGCCGTCGAGCTAGCGAGTTGTGACAGAATCGCGGTGTATCCCGTCACGGGGTGGTGGCGCGAGCGGCCACATTTGCAGAGATGGGGGCGGAAAGCGCGTTATAGCTTGATTGTCACCATCGAAGCGCCCGAGCAAGAAGTCGACCTGTATACGCCCATCATGAATGAAGCCACTATCAGGACGGAAGTGGAGACAGACTGAGCTAGCTAGGTACCGCCGACGCTTCGGTCAGCTCTTGGAGGCCTCGAATCCAGACCATGAGTTCGCGCTTCGCGCGCTCCGCGTCGACAAGCTCCTGCTCCTGGTGGGCGATGAACGTATTGCGGAAATCATTCATGGCCTGAACGCGTGACAGAAGCTCCCTTCCCCCCTTCACTTTGAACCTGGTCTTCAGAGCTTCGAACACGCCACCGATTCTGGCGGTGTCATTGAGAGCGTAGTCCATGCAGGAGCGAAGAAGCCCCAAGGGAGAGAATCCGTTTCGAAAGACCAGGGTGCGTTTCAGGTTCTGCGCCATGTCCTGATAGAACTTGGCCCTCCTCTGGTCGACCTCACCAAAGTACGGGTCGAACCAGAGCTTTTGGTCGGGCACTCCCGGGGGCATGTCTGGTGAAAGGCGCCGGATGAGAAGCCCCTTGGCCGCCTCGTCAATTGAGCCCAGAAGCGCATTGAAGGCCGGCGCGTAGTTCATGCCCTCCTTCTTCTCGAAGAATCGAAACAGCATAGTGGCCTGTTCCACGGCCTTTCGATAACGAGGGGGGAGGGTATCGAGAGTCTTGTCGTCCACAAGGGCGGCCACGGCCGGAGCCTCGTCCGCCGCAAGGGGGAGAGCGAGTTGGGGGCCGGGGTCGTCCTCTTCGAAGAGGCCCTGCAGGGCCGGCCGGCAGGTGCGGACAAGGTCCGAGATGGTGTCGCCCGTGAGGCGCTCGAAGACCCCCTGGGGCACGTAGACGTACTCCCACTTGGCGGCCGTACAGGATGCGGACTCGCACCAAGCCACGGCCGCGCGCGCCTTCTTGGGAACGTCGCGGTCTTCTC
>JAZDPI010000245.1:0-7252 GCA_043797775.1 Candidatus Eiseniibacteriota bacterium | reverse complement strand
AAGAAGACGAACGGAAGGCAGGCCAGCGCGCCGAGCACTACCGCGATCTTAAGCCTCACCGTAAATGCCTCGGCCGGCCCAATGAAAACGGCCTTCCCTATCGGCGCCACAAGCATGTCGACGAGCTTGCCGGAAAAGAACCAGCACACGGTCGAGGCCACGGCAATGGCTATCAGAGAGTCTATTACGACCTTCCTGAGTTCATCCAGATGCTCCAGAAGGGGCATCTCTTTTTCGCTCGAGGCCATTTGTCTCCAGATGATTCGTCACGGTTCTCAGTGCTTTTCCGTGTCTTCGCGTGGAAGGTCGACGACACCCCACTCCTCGCTTTTCTTGAGGAGATTCCTGAGCTCTTCCATGAACTGGTTGATGTCTTTGAAGTGCCTGTAGACGGAAGCGAATCTCACGTACGCCACCTCGTCCAACTGCGATAGGGCAAGCATCACGCTCTCCCCGATGTCCCTGCTCGTAACCTCGCTCCGCATCTGTCGCTGAATGGCGGTCTCGACGGCGTCGACCATCTCGTCGATTGTCTCGGGGGAGATCGGCCGCTTTTCGCAGGCCTTGAGGACACCCGCCTTGAGCTTCTCGCGCTTGAAGGGTTCTCTTCTTCCGTCCTTCTTGATGACCATCAGGGGAGTGTTCTCTATGTACTCGTAAGTCGTGAACCTCTTGGCGCATTTGAGACACTCCCGCCTTCTTCTGACGGCGGTGCCGTCCTTCGTCGACCTGGAGTCAACGACCTTGTCCTGTTCGTGACCGCAATTCGGACATTTCATGGCGCCTCACTTTCCTGTGAAACAAGCTCCACGTCTCCAGCCAGAAAACTGCGCTCCAGTCCGGAGTCCATCCTGAGCACGAGTGCGCCGCGCTCGTCAACGTCGGAGAAGACGCCCTCTACATCTCCCTCGCTTCTTCCGGTCCTGATTCTTATCCGCTTCCCAAGAGAGCCGCACATCGCCTTCCATTCGGCGGCGCAGTGGGAAAAGCCGCAGCGACAGAAGCCCTCGTACAGGCCGTCGAGCTGCTTGATGACTTCCGCGAAGAGCCGTACTCTCTCCACGGTCTCGCCGGTCGCCATGCGCAGGGAGACGCCCGCCGCCCTTATGGCGGGGGCGAAATCCTCCGGTTTCTGGTTCACGTTTATCCCGATCCCACAGACGACGAAGTCTATCCTCTTCCCCACGGTCTTCATTTCCGTGAGTATGCCACAGACTTTTCTGCCTTCAACAAGAACGTCGTTCGGCCACTTGAGCGAAACTTCCACCGGGCACACTACCTTGATCGCCCTTGCCGCCGCAAGGGAAGCGCAATGTGTAATTCCGGGGGCCGCCTCGGAGCTGATTTGGGGTCTCATTATGACGGACATCCAAACGCCGACACCGGGGGGCGAGTACCACGTCCTGCCGAGCCTTCCCCTGCCCTCGGTCTGCTCTTCCGCCACCACTACCGTTCCCTCCGAGACGCCGGCTTCCGCCTCGCCCCAGGCGACGTCGTTCGTCGAAGTGACGGAGTAGAGGCAAACGAGCCGTTTGCCCAGACGCGACTTGCGCAGAAGGCCCGCCGCGTCAAAGAAGACGCTCTGTCTCGTCATCATCGAGACAACCCTTCAGGTTCACGAGCCGATGTCTTCCATCAGGAGGCTCATGTCAACGGATTTGAACGAATGAGTGAGAGAGCCCACGGAGATGAAGTCCGCGCCGGCCTCTGCCGCGTCTCTCACGTTTTCCAACGTGACCCCGCCGGAGACCTCTATCCAGGGCTCGGCCGCCTCCTCTTCGGTCGTTGCGCGGGATCTCTTCTGCTCTCTGTGCCTCCTGATGAGCTCGGCGCATTCCTTGATTTCGTCGAGAGACATGTTGTCCAGGAGAATGCGGTTTACACCGCAGCGACATGCTTCCTGGGTCTGCTCAGGAGTCTGAACCTCGACTTCGATCTGGATCTCGGACGCGGAGCTCGTGCCCCGCGCGTCCCTTACGAGCCGCACTGCCGCGGTGATGCCCCCGGCCGCCTTGGCATGGATCTCCTTCACGAGATACATGTCGAATAGGCCGAACCTGTGGCTCGTGCCGCCGCCCACCCTCACGGCGTACTTCTCGAGTATGCGCAGCCCCGGCGTCGTCTTCCGCGTGTCCGTGATTCTGGCACCGGTGCCCTCCACGCGTTTGACGAATTGTGCGGTGAGCGTAGCCACACCCGAAAGCCGCTGCAGGAAATTGAGAGCCACCCTTTCGCCCGAGAGTATGGCCCTGGCCTGGCCGCCGACGGTGCAGATTCTGGTCCCCGGCGAAAGGCGGCCTCCATCCTTGGTGTGGGCGGTGAACTCGATTGCCCCATCCAGCTCGCGAAAGACAAGCGCTGCGACGTCCAGACCCGCCAGAACCCCCTCTTCCTTGGCCAATATCGATGCCGCCCCGTGCAGTCTCTCCGGCACAACCGACATCGTCGTGATGTCGCCGCCCCCCATGTCTTCAACAAGCGCAAGTTTGACCATCGGTGCGGCGATGGCCTCCAGCCTCTTTTTCATCGCGGTTTTGCTCCTTGCTTCGGGCTTGCCCCTCGCCTCCGGCCGGCTCCCTGCGCCTTCCCCTTTGCGGGAAAAACCGTCCTCATTTCTTCGAGCCTGTCTCGCAGGCTGGCGGCCTTTTCGAATTCGAGTCTCCTCGCGGCAGTCAGCATTTCCCTCTCCAGAAGCTCTGCCAGAGCTTCCCTGTCCATCTCACCGAAGACGGACGAATCGAACCCCGTCTCCTCGGCCGCCTTCACGGAGGCATCGGCTACCGAAGTCGCTTTCATGATTTCGTCGAGTGTCTTGACGATGGTTTTCGGCGTTATTCCGTGCACGCGGTTGTACTCCAGCTGCTTGGAGCGCCTTCGATTGGTCTCGTCTATGGCCCGCCTCATCGAGCCCGTCATCGTGTCCGCATAGAGTATCACTTCGCCGAACACGTTTCTCGCCGCCCTTCCGGCAGTCTGTATCAAAGAGCGCTCGGACCGAAGGAATCCCTCCTTGTCGGCGTCCAGAACCGCAACGAGCGACACCTCCGGCAGGTCCAGACCCTCTCTGAGAAGGTTTATCCCGACCAGCACGTCGAACTCCGCAAGTCTCAGCCCCCGGAGGATGTCGACGCGTTCAATGGCGTCGATGTCCGAGTGCAGGTAGCGCACCCTCACCCCCATCTCCTGAAGGTACTCCGTGAGATCCTCGGCCATTCGTTTGGTGAGAGTAGTGACGAGCACTCGTTCCTTCCGGGCCACCCGCCGTCGAATTTCCTCGAGCAGGTCGTCCACCTGATCGGTGACCGGCTTGACCGTTATTCCCGGATCCACGAGCCCTGTCGGTCTTATCACCTGCTCCACGAACACGCCGCCGCACTTCTCAAGCTCGAATTCCGCCGGAGTCGCGGACACGAATATCGTCTGCGGTACCATTCTCTCGAACTCATCGAACCTGAGCGGTCGATTGTCCAGTGCCGAGGGCAGTCGAAACCCGTACTGAACGAGAGTCTCCTTGCGGGACCGGCCTCCCTCGTACATGCCGCCCACCTGCGGAATTGTGACGTGAGACTCGTCCACGACGACCAGGAACCGCTCCCCGAAGTAGTCGAGCAGGGTGTACGGCCGTTGCCCCGCCGCACGCCCACTCAAGTGCCTCGAATAGTTCTCGATCCCCGGACAGTAGCCGACTTCTCTCAGCATCTCGATATCGTACTCCGTCCGGGTCTTCAGTCTCTGCGCCTCGAGGAGCTTGCCTTCCGCCTCAAAGCTCTTCAGACGTTCGTCAAGTTCCTCACTTATCGCGGAAAGGGCCTTCTTGACGTTCGAGTACGCAGTGGCAAAATGCGATGCCGGATATATCGCCGCGCGCTCCTTCACCTCGAGCGACTTCCCGGTGAGCGGGTCCACGACGGATATTCTCGTGATCTCGTCCCCGAAGAACTCCAGCCTGACTGCCGTCTCCTCGTATGCCGGCCAGACGTCGACGACCTCCCCCCGCACCCTGAACGTGCCCCGCTTGAAGTCCACGTCGTTCCGGCCGTACTGCATCTCCACCAGGCGCCTGAGCACCGCCTGGCGCTCCTCATTCGCGCCCACACGGAGCAGCAGCACGAGGCGCCTGAATTCCTCGGGGCTCCCCAGGCCGTATATGCACGAGACACTGCTCACGATTATACAATCATCTCTCTCCAAAAGGGCGCTCGTGGCGTTGAGACGCAGCCTGTCGATGTCCTCGTTTATGGAGGCGTCCTTCTCGATGTACGTGTTCGTGGACGGCACGTATGCCTCGGGCTGGTAATAGTCGTAGTAGCTGATGAAGTAGCCGACGGCGTTTTCGGGAAAGAATGAGCGAAACTCACCATAGAGCTGGGCGGCAAGCGTCTTGTTGTGCGAGATGACCAGCGTAGGGAGCCCGGTCTTCGCGATCACGTTCGCGATGGTGAAAGTCTTCCCGGAACCGGTCACGCCGAGGAGCGTCTGATGTTTCCTCCCCTCGAGGATACCTTCGGTGAGCTGCTCTATCGCGTCCGGCTGGTCCCCCCTGGGTTCGTAGGGCGCCACCAGCCTGAACGGTGAGTTGGTGTTCTTGGCGATTCCTCGTCTTGTCATGACAAAGTGGACTCTGGGCCCACCGAGATGCGACTCAGCGGCGGCGAGCCCTTCGCTACAGCCGCCTGCTATCCCGCACACGACTCACGAGAGGATACCTCTCGGGATGCTCCAGAGATTCCACATCCAAGTCCACATCAATGTCCGGCCAGCACAAATGGTGCGGATGAGGCATCGTGACATTCAGCAACTCACCGATGTTCACGTCCCTGAACCACGGAAAGTCCCTGAAGGAAACGAACACCTCTCGACCTTCGATAAGCAACCAGAAACCATGCTTCGAAATATTCGTAACCTCAACGTCCGAAGTGTTTTTCCCACGCTGCGCGGACCTCATCCTCATGCTCCTCGATTATCCGCAACACACTCGCGATTCGCTGTGAACTCAACCCATAGTTCTGTGCCAACGTAATCTCAGGATCCAGCCAGAACTTGGCCTCTCCACTCTCATGTTGAACATGAACGTGTATTCGCGACTCCTCCCGAGAGAAGAAGTAAAAACGATAGCCCCTATTGAAGAAAATCGTGGGACTCACAGGAAAATGCTACCAGAATCTGCCCCAAAACACCATTGCTGCGGGATGAAATGAGCGTACGCTGCGGGCAGCCCTGCCGTGGGCCCTGCCCAGGCAGGGAACAGACGCCGTCACCGGGCCGTCGTCGCAAGCGGCGCCGCCCGCCGACCTCTCGCCGCCGGGCTACCGTCAACGCGTCGTCATCGGGGGCTCTCGCCGCCAGGCCAACCCGATCAGAGGCCCGTACGGACAGTATAAGTGACTACGACCTCTTTGTCCTGGGGAACGTCTATGGTGAATTCAATTGTGCTGGCGTCCTTCTTCACGTAAGGATGCGAATTCGATGTGATCGTCCACGTGCCCCACACGTGCTCAATCACCGACACCTTCACGGGCTCTGCCTTGCGGTTACGCAGCTTGACTTCGATCGTCTGCTCCCGCAGAGTCCTCGTTATCTGCCGGCTGTCCTTAACGCTTCTTTCCCCCACGACGTCGAACGCGTTGCCGACGTAGATCCTGAGCTTCTCGCCCTTGGGCGTATGCTCTATCTGATCTTCCCCGACGAACTCAAGGCTCTTGTCGACGTCTTCCTTGTATACCCTGACCTTGCCCTTGGGAAAGGGCAGCCCCAACCCCTCCGCCTCCGTGTTCATGAGCTCCAGAGTCACCCTCACGTCCTTCGGATAATAGGCGCCGTCGTACGTGAACATCTTCTTCACCTTCGCCTTTGTCTCTCGGAACAGGGAAACCTGCTTCACTTCGTTGTCCTTGAGAGTGGTCGGCCTGGCCAGGGCGTAGAGATGGTACTCGAAAAAGGGCCTCTCCTCCATGGGAGGGGCCAGCGCCACAGACTCCATCAGCGCCTCACCTTTGAACCTGGGGCGTTCCGGCTCCCTGACCCTGTGTATCGCCCCCGCCACGAGCTTGAGCTTGGCGTCCTTGTAGGTCGCACCCGAGCGATTCTCGACGGAGACCCAGCCTGCAAGCTGAAGGTTCTCGTCCTTGGCGTCGGCCACGGCAACGTACTCCGCGTGCCAGTTCACTCCCCCCGTGAGGTAGCTCACCTCGACTTCGTGGTCTCCGGGCTTCTCGCACGCCAGCTTCCACAGAAGTGTGGGTTTTGTGATGAGGCCGCTCGGCAGTGCCGGGAACACGACGTCACGTACGCCCTCTCTCGAGACGACCGTCACGGTTCCCTTCTTCCCTTCCTGCCCCAGGACGATGTTCTGACTGTCGAAGCTCAGCAGAGTCCCCTCGAACACCTTCTCGTCCTTGGTGAAGACGGTTATGTTGCTGTCCACGTACTTCTCCAGGAGCTTGGCCGCACTTACCAGGTCGTACTCGTAGTTCTGCTCGAGAATCGCCACGGAGCTGGGCGCGGTCTTGGACACGAAATGAACGGACGTGGCGTCTATGCGCGCGGGTACGCCTGTGAACTCAACCTGGCTCTCGCCGCGTGCGAAAGACATCTTGCGAAGCTCCTTCACTAAAGCCACGTCTTCGTTGTAAACCGTGACTGCAACTCCGCCGGCGCCGAGAGAACCCGCCGGCAGTAAGCTGCAGACTAAAGCCAGCACGACGACCATCGTTTTCGCCGTCATGGAATCACCCCTTTCCTACGGCCCCGAGGGCCTCCAGGTGCTTGTCGAGCTTGTCGGTGACCTCCTCAAGCATCGTGAGCTTCTGCCGTTCCCTCTCGACGACGTCCGGCTTTGCCTTCTCAACGAAATCTCTATTTGTGAGCTTCTTCAGGGTCACCTCGAGGTCATGCCGCACTTTCTCCAGCTCTTTCGCTACGCGCTTCTTCTCAAGCTCGACGTCTATGAGGCCTTCGAGTGGCATGTACACCTCCATGCCCTCCGTTATGGAGCTGGCGGCGATGGGAGGCTTGACCACGCCCGGAGCAATCTCTGCTTCGTCCACCTTGCACAGGAACTTGAGGCTCGCCTCGTTCTGCTTGAGAATCTCGAGCGTCCTGCCCCCGGTCTTGACGAGAACCGAAGCCTTCCTGCTGGGGGCCACGTTCATTTCGGAGCGGATGTTTCTTATCGCGCAGACCGCCTGCTTGAGGATTCCCATCTCTTCTTCGGCAGGTTCGTCGAGCGCGGTCTTCGAGCTCTTCGGCCATT
>JAZDPI010000216.1:0-3937 GCA_043797775.1 Candidatus Eiseniibacteriota bacterium | reverse complement strand
CCAACCGCCTACAGTGAAGAACGCCGCCTCGCCTCTCACGCCGTTCTCGCCGGGTTGAGGGCCCGCTTCTCTGAAAGGGCCAGGCTCACCCTGCGCTATCAGACGAAGATCTCCGATAGGTCTGAGTACCAGGGCCTGACCGGTCCCTTCGATGCGAGCAATCTCGTGGCAAGGGTCGAGGCTCGCCCGGCGTCTGGTTTCACCTACTCCCTTGCTTTTGAAGACAAGGAGAAGTCCAACGATGAATTGATGAGTTCCTATCGAGCCAGAGGACCCTCTGGATTCGTTAGCCTCACCATCTCGCTCCCCGGCCACCCAACAACCCTGAGGGTCAGCGGTTCCGCTCTCATGAGCAGATTCTCCGGGACGGGCGGGGTGTTCGATACACGCAACGTCCTGATGTCAGCCCAACTGCGATTCCCTCTGGCTGCGAACGTAGCCGTGGAAACTGGCATTACGCACGTGGAGATCAGCAGGGACCTCGAGATAAGGAAGGACATTGTCTTTGCCTCTCTGGAGTACCAGTTCCCGCATGGGTACTCCGTTGAGCTCAAGTACGATCTTCTCAGCTACGACGACTTTATCGATTACCAGGGCAACTACGCTTCGAACATTCTTACGGTGAGCCTGGCGAAGAGGTTCAGCGCCGGGAGTGGTAATGACTAAGCCACACGTGGGGCGGTCTCGGAAGTAGGAGGACCGGAGAAATGCTTGTTAGTTGGAAGATACTCGTTAGTAATGTAACTCGGAGCAGGCCACTTTCCTTGTTGCAGCTCCTGGTGCCGATCACCGTTCTGGCACTGACAGGATGCGAAAAAACGACCGAAGTGAGAAACATCGTTCAACCCGACCACGATGCGTACGTCGGTTCTTCTGCCTGTCAGGCCTGTCATCCGGATGTGTATGCGAAGTTTGTCCAGACCGGACATAGCCTCATACTCAGCCCGGCTTCGCAGGCGAGCGAGCCCGGGCACTATCCGTTTGCAGATCTGCCGGGCCCTCCGGTCGGTCGGAGCTGGAGCGACGTGTCGTACGTGATCGGCGGCTTCTGGTGGAAGGTCCTGTTCGTCGACAATCAGGGGCGTGTGATCACTGGCAACCAGGCTCAATACAATGTTCAGTCAAGAAGGTGGGTCGCTTTCGAAAGCGGTAGCGTCGTCCCGTACGACTGCGGCTCCTGCCATACGACCGGTTACAGATACGAGGGACATCAGGGCGGCATGGAAGGCGTGGCCGGCACGTGGGCGCTCGACGGCGTCCAGTGCGAGAGATGTCACGGACCAGGAAGCAAGCACGCCGAAGATCCTTATGTCTCTCCGCTCAGGATAGATCGCTCTGTCCTACTCTGCGGAGAGTGTCATTCGAGCGGCAACGTTTCACTCATCCCCGCGTCGGGCGGATTCACGGGTTACCACCAGGAGTACAATGAGATGCACGCCACGAAGAAAATAAGCTTTGCGTGTGTCGACTGCCACGACCCGCATGTGAGTGTGCACGAGTCGAGTCCGACAGGTTCGAGTGCGATAAGGACGTCCTGCATGGTCTGTCACTTCAGGGAGGCTGCGGCCTACGCGGCGAGCGATCTTCCACACTTCGATCTGGGAACAATAGATTGCATGGAGTGTCACATGCCGTACGCGGGCAAAGTTGCGGAAGGGCAGCTTCCACGTTACAGGGGAGACGTCAGATCTCATCTATTCCGGATAAACACGGCCGCGACGGCCACGATGTTCACCTCGGACGGCAAGTACGCCAACGGTTACATCACGCTGGAGTTTGCATGCCTGCGCTGTCACCTGTCGAAGACAAGAGAGTGGGCTGGGGAGAATGCACCCCGCGTGCATCCCTACTAGGAGGAGTGAGTCATGGAGAGGGGTAAAAAGATGAAGAGAGCTTATGTGCGGCGGGCGGCGGTGCTCCGGCTTGCCGTGGCTTCAGCGCTGGCTTTGGCTTTTGTCCTGGCCCTGACTGGGTGTGAGGGCCCAACTGGCCCGACCGGGCGCTCGGGAGAGTCGGGAACCGCGCAGTGTTTCACCTGTCATTCCGAGGACTCAGGTCTGCTCGCCATTGAGGTTCAGTACGAGAACTCCGTGCACGCAACCGGGGGGAACTTTGAACGAAACACCCCACCCTGCTCCGGCTGTCATACCCACGAAGGTTTTCTTGCAAGACTGGCCACGGGCTCCCCTGGTACCGCGACAAACCCGTCACCGGTCCACTGTTTCACATGTCACCAGCCCCACACGAGCGGCAACTTCAACCTGAGAACAGAGGTGCCCGTCAGTCTGGCGATGGGAGGAGTCTTCAACATGGGCCGCGGCAATCTCTGCGCGAATTGCCATCAGGCCCTTGTGCCTTCACCTCTCGTCGCGGCAGCTCCGGACTCCACAAGGATCACAAGTTCGCGCTGGGGTCCCCATCACGGAACACAGGCCGACCTGCTTTCGGGAAGCGGGGGCTACGAGTTCGCAGGTTTTGAGTACGAGAACTCTCCTCACACGATCACCGCCACCAACGGCTGCGTGGCCTGTCACATGGCGGCTCCGTACGGCTCACAGGCGGGAGGTCATCAGATGGGGTTGACGTACGTGTACCACGAAGAGGAAGAAGAGCTCCTCGGCGGGTGCAACGTGAGAGACTGCCACTACGGAGCCGTGACGAGCTTCAACTACAGGCAGGCTCAGGATGAGATCGAGCGCCTGCTCGAAGGGCTTGAGTTCGTCCTTCAGACAAGGGGAATCCTCGACACGTCGGGTGCCCCCGCCCCGGGGAAGTACTCGGAGGCAGAGGCCGGCGCTCTCTACAATTTTCTCTTCATTGAGGAAGACAGAAGCCTGGGGATCCACAACACTGACTACGCTGCGGCCCTGTTGGAGGCGTCAATTGCGAAGCTCCAGGCGGGAGCCTCGCTTCGCTACAACCGTTTCGGTTCGAGAGAGGTGAGGCGGTTCACCAGGTAGCGCAATTCTTCTACCTGCAGGCGCCGGACTGAGGGCGGTGCGATGGGTCTTCAAAGGGGCCCATCGAACCGTTCGCCTTCACTCTCTGCGCGTATATGTCGAAATTGGTGCCGCTTCTGTAGTCCACCCACGTTACAATCGTGCCGGCCAGGCCGCTCGGAACGACGATTGGAAACTGCTGGTCCTCCGGTGCCGTACAGACCGGGACCGCCTCGGTCTTCCACACCACCCTGCCCCTGGAATCGACCCGCTGGGCATAGATGTCGTAGTCGCCACTGCGATCTTCGTACCACGTGACAATGGCGCCTCCAGAACCGTCCGGACACGCGCCGTGGTAGCGTTCGTTGTATTTCTCGGTGCAAAGCGGCATGCCCCCCGCCTTCCAAAGCACGCTTCCGGAGGCGTCGACCCGCTGGGCGTAGACGTCATAGTTTGTGCCGCTTCTGTAGTCCCTCCAGACGACTATCGCGCCCCCAACCCCGTCTGCGGTCACCAGAGGCCACCACTTGCCCCCTTCGATCGTGCAGATCGCCAGCCCGTCAGCGCCCCAGAGCACCCTCCCCGCACCGTCAACTCGTTGCGCATATATGTCGTAGTCACTCGTATTGCGCGGATCGCGCCACACGATGATTGCACCGCCCACTCCGTCCGACGCGACGCGGGGAAGCCGGCTGCCGCGCGCAGTACACACCGGCACTCCGTTCTTCTGCCACAGCACCCTGCCGGAAGCGTCGACACGCTGGGCGTATATCGAGAAATCCGTACCGCCCCGGAAGTCTGCCCACGCCACGATGGCCCCACCGGCCTCGTCCGATGCGACTTGTGGAAAACCCTGATCCTTCTCTACGTCACAAATGGAAATGCCGTTGACCTTCCACAGCACCTTGCCGGAGGCGTCGACACGCTGGGCGTATATGTCGCAATCACGTCCCGTGCGGTCGTCACTCACTGTGACGACCGCGCCGCCAGTCCCGTCC
>JAZDPI010000205.1:0-2209 GCA_043797775.1 Candidatus Eiseniibacteriota bacterium | reverse complement strand
GCGCTCGATCCGATCAGGCTCCGAATTGCCAAACCTCTCCATGAAGTCAATCGTCGCCCTGGCAACGGAGTTGCGCTCCCCGTACGCAAATGCGAAGTAGCGCCCGATGAAGTCGTAGGCTCCGTATCGCTGCCTCTTGTTCCCCATGGTCTCCCGCAAATCAGTCGACACACGCTCTTCATCAGCGTCAGCGTACTGGGGCAACGGCCTTTGTTCTCCGCCGAGTCGGAACAGCATCTGGTGTAGCCGCGATGCTTGATACACCGCGTTGCGAATCTCAGCAGCGTTCAGAGCAACTGCTCCCGTGTTATAGCGGCGGAATACCTGGTATAACCTATGCAACTCGATGTCGCGGAACTCCGCGAGCACGAGCGGCGCCGAGTCGAATCGGGTTCTGAACTTCTGCGGCAACTGATCGTAATACTTGCCCGCCGCCTCACCGAGCGCCTCGTCTGGCCCCCAGCCAGCTTCTTTCCTGGCGAATGTTCTGAATCGAAGGCGCGGCGCATGTCTTTCTTCTCGTGGAGCCTTGAACCGTGCGATTGTCTCCAGTCGCTGGCGACCGTCGATCACGTACTTCTTCCCAGTGCTCGATTCCTCAAAAATGAGAAAGGATGGAATAGGAAGACCAAGGAGGATTGATTCGACAAGGCGCTTCTGCTTCTTTGCCTTCCACACGAAGTTCCTTTGCCACTCCGGGCTCAGCACCAAGAGCCCATCCTGGATCCACTCGTGGACGGTCTGAAGCCCGTAGGTCGTTGGCGTGATGTGTAGATCGCTTCGAAAGCCCGGCAGGCCGTCGTCGTCTTCTTCCTCCTCCTCGCCTTCGCCGCGCTCTCGCGTCCGCGCATACCGCCCGACGGCTTCGGTAAGGGTCTCGTAGAGAGATAAGGAAAGCGACCCTTCCTCAACGAAATCATCATCCCACTCTTCATCCAGTCCGTTTAGCACTGCCTGGGCAATCCGGCTGATGTCTCTCGATCTCGGTGTAAGGCCGAGGTAGGCAGCAAGCTCCTGCCAAAACACAGCTTCATCGTCGGGCAGCGTACCTCCAGCCAACTGGAGGGTCTCGACAACGCTGGCCATGAGGTCCCGAGCACTTACAGAGAACGGTGCCGACACGTGTGCCTCCAAGGTGCGTATCGAAGCGGTACGCTTTCTGCTACTGCGAGGCGCTGCTGCCGCCTAGGGCTCGCTCCGCAATCGTCCTCACCACACCGACGTGCACGGCATTCCCGAGCGCCGCGAAACACCGCGCCCGTGACGTCGGCAGTAGATGCCCATCAGGGAATCCCTGTAGTCTCAATCCCTCGACTCTCGTAAGGAAACGCCTCTTCGGCCCCAAGAGCGGAATCTGAGTGGTTGTCATCGCCACCAGCGCAGGGGCGCTAGTGTAGCGCTTGACCCGAAGACCTGACGGCCGGAACTGCAGCACGTAACGCCACAGGTCGCGCGCTTCCCCCTTGCAGTTCCACTCGAGCTTTCGCAGCGAGGACGGGAAATCCCGCAACCGGCTAATCCACGTCGGTGTGAGATGTCGGCTGATCTCGTCAAACCACGCGCGATTCTGCCTGATGAAGGCGGTTTTCCAGTCGGGGAAGCGTCTCTCTTCCGAGCGAGCGTATGACGGGAGGACGCCGAGGAGTTGTTGCTTCGACCTGAGAACGTGGTGACCGTTGAGCCGCACGTGCCGGCGTAACTCTCTCACAGGCAAGAGCCACGGCGTCATCGACTCATACGGGTAGGTTGCATGTATCTCATCGCCCCAAATTGGGAACGACGGGAGCTCGACTGACTCGGGGAGCCGGGCGAGAAGTGCGTTCCAGTGGTCGATGCAGTCTATCTGCTGACGAGTCAGCGCGGTTTCGCGTCGATCCCCTGACGACAACGCCGAATTGCTCTGGACGATCTGCTTCAGAGAGGTAGTGCGACGATCCGGCCGGGGGAATGGGTCCGCAGGAAGCGTGTCTTGTGACGCGACGATGAAGAAGCGCCCACGCGTATGCGGGTAGCCTAGATGGTGGGGGGAAACGAGTCCATGCCCTCCAGAAGCCTTGTGCGTCGTTCCGCGAACGTTATACCCCAACTCCACCAGGCTATCCTGCACTACTTTCCAAGTGCGGCCTCGGTTGTGCCTCTCGAAATTGCCCACGTTCTCAAGGATCACGAACGGAGGTCGGTGCTTGTCTAGTACTTCCAGGATCTGGCC
>JAZDPI010000084.1:0-2760 GCA_043797775.1 Candidatus Eiseniibacteriota bacterium | reverse complement strand
GACCGGACAGGTGCGACGCCCGCAAAGAGGGTGCCACAAGAGAGGTCGCACGATACGCGACGCGAAACGACAGGTAAAGTCATATGACTGAAGTTATCGTGGTTCTCTCCACGGGCCCCTCGAAAGAAGTGATGGACGAGGAAATGGTCGCGGCCAGGGATGATGGAGGAATGAGTATTCGTGGCGTGCGGGGCGCGTATGTGGTAAAATCAGTCAGGCCCCGCCACGGAAAGCAGCTCTAGGTTTAGGACATCATGGCACGATTTATCTCCCTGATTGCAGCAATCCTCATCTCGGCGTGCCCTGGCGTGGCTTCGGGGCTTGTGAAGATCGACTTCGACCAGCGCTACTGCCACGAGCCCAGCTTCGTCATGAAGGACCACGCCTTCTTCAAGGCGGACTCGGTTTTTCACCTCTTTTACACCCGGACGCCGCTTCACTATCAGCAATACGTCATGGCCAGCGACGACATCGGTCACGCGACGAGCACGGATCTCAAGCATTGGAGTTTCCATTCTCCCGCCGTTGCGGTGTCGGCGGGGCAGTGGGACGGCGGAGCCATCTGGGCGCCGTTCGTCATGGAGAAGCCGGGTGGCGGCTACATAATGTTCTACACGGGAGTGGATTCTAATGCCGTCCAGCGAATCGGGATCGCAACCTCGGAGGACCTGTTCGCCTGGACCAAGTATGCGAACAACCCGGTCTATAGGCCCGACACGAGCTGGGCCGCGTGGGACAGCACCGTACAATGGTCGAGCTGTCGGGACCCTCACATATACTTCGAAGAGGGCGTGTACTATCTCCTCACAACGGCCACCGCAAAGGGCAACTACGGGGCGGTCGGCTCTGCCGTGTCCTCGGACCTCTTCAACTGGACCGATGATGGGCCGATCTATGTGCACTCGGGAACGAACGCCTGGCATGCCATAGAATCCTGCTACCTGATGAAGAGAGGCACGAAATACAGGCTCTTCTTCTCTGAGGAAGATACACCTGCAGGAATCTCCTACATGGCTTCCGATTCGATGTATTCCGGTTGGGATATTGCGACCAGACTGATTGTCAACCCCGGACTTGGAGTTGCCCCGGAGATTCTGAACGATGGCGGCACGGAGCTTCTGTCCAGGTTTGGCCGATTTGAGAGACAGGACAGCGTCAACACCGCGGTGAAGTTCGATACTCTCAGGTGGATAGACGACGTACCCAGCACCTACGGACCTCATTCGCTGAGCGACAAGTGGAAAGTCATCTCCGGCAGTGCGGTTTTCTATCAGCCCACGTTTGGGGACAACGCACTGGAGAGGGAGGCGGCGCCTGCGCAGCATGTCGGGAACTCGTGGATAGGCACCCTCGAGTATTGCCAGGGCCCCCTCCAGAGCGGCTGGAGTGGCTGGACGGTGGGCGAAAACGCCTACGGTTACCTGCGGTCGTATCCTTTTGTGATAGAAGCGGACAGTATTAGTCTTCTCGTCGGAGGGGGCAATCATCTTGATTCGGCATTCGTGGGTTTGTACAGGGTATCCGACGATTCACTGCTCTTCAGAGAAACGGGTAGAAACATAGAAACGATGGACAGAAGGGTCTGGCACGTTCGGCCCTTCAAGGGAGACAGCGTCTATCTCAAGATAGTCGATGAAGCCTCGGGCCTGTGGGGACACATCAACTGCGATGAGATAACGGAGTTCTTTGCCGCACCGGACAACGTGCCTCCGTGGGTCACTCTGTTCACGCCCAATGGGGGCGACACGCTGGTCAAGGACGACGAGTACGAAATATCGTGGGAGGCCGGAGACGATGTCTCGCTGGACTCGGTGCTCATTGAGTACTCGATTGACGGAGGAGCGGCTTACCCGTTCGTGATAGCACGGCCCCTGCCTCACGAAACCGCGTACATCTGGACCATCCCGGACACCCCTTCGGAAAGCTGCCTCGTGCGCGTCACGGTCTATGACTACAGTGGGAATGCGTCTTCGGACGTCAGCGACAGCCTCTTCACAATTGTGCAGTACATCGGCGTCGATGAGGAATCGGTTGGCGCAAGCCCGCAGCACAGGCTGATGCTTGGCCTCGAGGGGCCCAACCCCTTTGCGGGTCAGGCCTCGCTTGGCCTGAGTCTTCCCGGCTCTCTGGCCGGCAGCGAGTTCTCCCTGGACGTCTTCGACGTTGCCGGCCGCCACGTGCGTACACTGCTGGCAGGCATCTGCCCGGCAGGGGGCATGAGCCGGCAACTCATCTGGGATGCTGGCGATCAGCGCGGAGCACGGGTGAGCTCCGGCGTTTACGTCCTCCTTCTCAGGGCGAACGGAAAGCCGCTGTTGACCAAGAAGTTGGTTCTCCTTCAGTGACGGCGACGCTGCCACTGCGGGTAACGCGATGCTGGGCGCGATCGCGCTGAGGATGGCGCCGACTATGCACCCTTCCCGCCCCGCGGCAGCCCCAAGCTCAGTCTTTTCCAACGAAGGCATCCCGCATAAGCTTGCTCTGCCTGTCGAACGCCTGCCTTGGGTTCCTCGGGCCCTTCATCAACGCGATTTCTTGTGTGATAAGACGAGCAAGGTTGAGCGTATGTGTATCAATCTTCGCGGCTTCTCTCTTGTAGAGGGGGTGGTCGCGGTTTATGTAGATCGTAGTCTCTTCTGAGAAGACTTCAGGACCGGCCTCCCCGAAGCTGTCAACGACGCAAGACACACCTGTTTGACCGAACTTCATCCTTTTGACGACGGCATTGGGCGTAAGTCTCTTGACTCGCGGGCCTTTCTT
>JAZDPI010000078.1:0-5960 GCA_043797775.1 Candidatus Eiseniibacteriota bacterium | reverse complement strand
ACGGGCTCTGCCTGCGCGGCGAGCTCATGATAGACGACCTCGCGGAGGAAACGTCGGCCAGGCCCACCAAGATCGCATACCAGTGGGCCGCACAGGTCTCAATGCCGGCAGGCCGGCAGAACACAAACCTGCTCTTCGAGTTCACCCGGGTCTGGAACCACGTCTACAGCGTCTACTACAGCGATCTCTATGACAGGAACCACACCCACCAGGGCGAGCCCCTGGGATACTGGCTGGGACCGGATTCCAGGCGTTACTACGGCAAGTTCTCCGTAGACGTCTCACCCAACCTGGAGGTGGGCGCTACCGTGGACATAATAAACAAAGGCAGCGGTTCTCTCGACGAACCCTGGCTGGAAACAATGGGCGGCGTGGATGCGTCCGTGTTTTCCACTCCCGTTCGGGATCTGGGCTTCTTCGGTCTCTTTCTGAGGATCCTGCCCAGAGACAATATACAGATCCGGTGCTCTGCAGAGTACGGGGGAATAGAGGAGCCTTGCTATTGGTGGGGCTGGTGTTGCTGCCGCCGCCATGATGGACCGGCAGGCAGGTTCTGGCTCTGGCTGGACACAAGGTGGTAGCGACGCGGCGGCAGGCCACTGAGAACTCGCACTCAGCCCCGGACGGCACACGGCCCAGGCAAGACCTGCTCGGCTGGACCACCGGGCCAACCGCTGCACCTCGCACCGTCCTTATGCCGGCCAGTGCTACATGTTTTCGAAAGGGTCTGTCTCGGTCAGGCGGCCGTCCGGTAGCTCGTAGTACAGCCTGCCGTTGTGAGAATAAACGTTCGGAACGTTCATCCTGCGGCTCTCCTCCTGGGCTTTCCTGGCCGCACGACTGCCCACGCGCTGAATCTCTGAAGCTTCCCTATAAGTCTGAATGCTCAAGGATGAGCTTTCTCTCATCGTCTCTCCTTTCCGATGATGCCAAGGAAGACGTCAAGCAATCCTTCGTCACGCACATCCACCCGTGCCCTTTCTCCCGAGGCTACGTCATGAAACTGCACTCCTCCATTGTAGCACAGATGCCAATTGTCCGCCAGGTGCCGGTATTCGTGCCAGAAGTTCCTGATACTTCGCCCGAAGCGACGCCGAACATCTTCTTCCCGAACGGGGTGGCCGCCTTTCAGAACACGCTCGCGGATGCGGGCGACGCAGGCCTCGGCACTACCCAAGAATACAAATACGATCGTAACGGAATAGCCAGCGTCCTTCATCTCTGCGATCACTCTCTTGAACGTCAGACCGGACAACGTTGACTCAACGACAAGATCGTCGCCTTTTCGAATCTCCTCCCCCAGACACTCGAAGAAGCGGCGGCCTGCCTCAACACGCACCTCGTCTATGGACCCGCCAGCCATCGCTTCCGCAATCACGTCCGCGCTGACGTACCGACAGCGATGCGACTCAAGGTACTCGTACGCGAATGCGCTTTTTCCTGCGCCGTTAGGACCCGCCACCACTATCGCCTGCTTACTCACTCAGCCTCCCGACTGTGCGCTCGCGCCGGCCGCCCTAGCGGCCCTGGGCGAGACCGAACACCCACGCAGGTCTAAAGCTCGCGCGCAAACCCACCTCGTACTGCAGAGACTTCGCGTCCCTTTCGTTGCCCGCGCCCGTCGCTCTTTCGATGGCGGCGAAACCGTCCAGATCGAAATACGGCGACGGATGGAATGTGGCCTGCAATCCGACCCGGTGAGACTTCTCGACCGTCCCCAGAGGGAACCCCTCCGGGAAGGATGCCTCACCCCACGGTATGCCTATGGGGACGGGCCAGTCGCTCTCAACCGACGTTTCTCCGCGGCGCACGAAACTATAGTCCAGCCCGACCGTCAGCCTGTCGTTGAACCAGTGAACCAGCGAGGAGTAGAGTCCGTCTGCATCGGGACCGAGAGGGTGCCCGAGCAGTACCCCTCCATACGTGTATCTGTTCCACGGAAACGGCTGGTTATAGGTCCAGGGGTTGATGCGCACGTATTCCAGTGCGAGTGACGTGTTCGCAAAGTCGAACGGGTCACCGGCGTGAAGGCCGAGGAGAAAGCCCACTTCCCCCGGCTCCTCGTCCGTCGCCTTCTTGTTTTCGAACTGAAAGTCGTCGACGACGAGCTGGCCGTATACCTGAACCCTCCGGGCCGGCCACCAGCAGGCGTCGAAGCCCCAGAGCGGGTTGTCGTTCTTCACGAGGTTCCACTGGTGCGAGTAGAAGAAGTTGAGCGGATTGATGTAGCCCGGCTCCAGCTCCCTGTCCGGGCCGCCGTACACCACGGTTTCCGAGAACCCGACCTCGAGATTCGGCGTCACCCGTATGTCGATTCTGTGACCGGAAAGATGGCGCGACGTCTCGTCGCCGGGATAAAGACTGTCGCTCGCGAACGGCACGGATTTCTTGAGCCTAAGGTCGTCAAGGCTGGTGAAAAACCCGCTCAGTTTCACGCGGCCCAGGTTGAACTTGTAGGAAACCATGTCGAAGGGTGGCGCGACGTCCGAGAGAATGAGAGAACCGCTCCGGCCGGGTCCCCAGTAGTGCTTGTCCCTTCCGAGCAGAGCCTCAAGGGGACCGAGCCTGAACTTCCCGTAGCCGTTCATCACGTAACCCCCGATGTCGCCACGCCACGGCCTTCCGATGAAGCCGGGATCCTCCTCGATGTCGATGTCAATGCGAAATCTGTGAGAGAGGCTCATCCCGTAAGGCATGGTGACCTCGCACCAGCCCGTGCCGAACGCTCGCGTTCGCTCGTCGCTTCGGCTCTCGGTGTCCTCGCTCGTCTCGCCGTCAATCTCTACCGTCCGCGTGAGCTCCGTGTCTGCGGAGACGCCGGACACTTGAAACTCCGCCCCACACTCGACCCGGGATGCGCGCGGCGAGTAACCCGGATCCTCCGGTCTCCAGGCTCCGCCTGAGGGCTTGGACTCAAGACTCCCGGAGCGCGCCGGCGCATCAGGGCCCAACTCTCCCGTGAGCCTGGCGAGGAGCCACGCCTCGTAGGGGGACAACTCCACGCGCCCTGACTTGACGGCCTCCTCAAGAGAGGCGACGGCGCGGCAGATGTCCTCCCGGGAATAGGGTCTCTCGGAGAAAAAGACTCCGCGAAGCAAGCCTCTTCTCGCCAGCTCCTCGAAGTAGCCGTGCATCCTGGTGTCCGACGGAACGTTGCTGATAGTCGAGCTCGAACAAAGGGAGGCATGGACGAGCGAGACGGCAAGAAGAATCAGAAGCGTGGCAAGTGCGGCTCTCATACAACCCCCAGTTCAGACAAGAGTGAACGTTACGCGACCCCTGTGCGGCGCCCGCATCGCCCTGTTTCCAGTATACCCAAGACCGACGTTGCGCGTCCGGCGGAAAGGCCCCGGCGATCCCAACCCCCGTGCCGCCTATCCGTTCTTATCGTACGGCTCCCAGAGGTACGGGCGCTCGAAGAACCCCTTGCGGCACTTTAGCTCATCCACGCTGCAAAGAACCTTTGCCGGCACTCCCGCAACGACGGTGTTGTCGGCGACGTCCCTGGTTACCACGGAGCCTGCGCCGACGAGAGCTCCTCTGCCGATTACGACGCCCGGGAGGATCGTACTGTTGGCGCCCACACGGGCGAAGGCCCTCACGGTCGCTCCCCTCACGCAGTCCTTGAATCTCGGGCAGCCCATCGGGTGCGGGTCGTCCGTGAAAACCACGTTCGGGCCGATGAAAACGTAGTCCTCCAGGGTCACCATTTCGAGGAACGCGCCGCTGTGGATTCGGACGTGACTGCCGACGACGTTGTCGAACTCCAATACGGCGTTGGTGCCGACCGAGCAGGAGTCTCCTATCACGTTTCCCTCTCGTATCATGGCGCCGTGACCCGTCTGAAAGGCGTTTCCAATTCTCGTGCCCGCATAGATCGTCGTGAAGGAGCGAATCACACAGTCATCACCGATGACCGTCTCCAGCTCTCCGTCGCTCTTCCCGCGCGGGGGCGTCCCGATGACGACCGGGGGCTCTAGTCTTGAGTTCTTGCCCATCCTTACGTTTGTGAAGATGACGTTGGACAATCCCATGTTGGACCCTTCAATGTCGGGCCACACAATCCGCGACGGGCCCCATTGCGAGCGAGGCCGGCCGCACTAAAGCACCGCCGGGTCGTATTCGCAGGCCACGGAGCAACCCTCTTTCATGGAACGCTCGACTGCCTCGAGCACCATGACCACCCTGAGCCCGCTCTTCGCGTCCGTGCGAGGCCTCTCGCCCGTCGTTACACAATGGAGAAAATGCTCGACCTCTCGCTGAAGCGGCTCATACGTGTCCAGTTTGGGGGACACGATGTCTCCGGACCTGTAGCTCAACTGGAACTCACCGAAGGACTGGGGCTCCTGAAAATCCACGCCCTTGTCGAATATCTTCACCTTCTCAATGTGCTCGGTGTCGTCGTACATGAGCATCTTGCTGCTGCCCACTATCGTGGTCCTCCGAAGCTTGCTGGGCGAAAGCCAGCTCACCTGGATGTGGGCAATCACGCCGCTCGCGAACTCCATGGACACAAACGCGACGTCAGGGATGCCCTTCTGGACGAACGCCTTCCCCATGGAAAAGACCCGCACGGGCACCTCTTCCAGCCAGAAAAGGAGCATCGAGAGATCGTGAGGCGCAAGATCCCAGAGAACGCTTATGTCCCTCTGATGCAACCCCAGATTCACACGCGTGGAGCTTATGTAGTAGACCGTGCCGAGCTCTTTGCGGGAGATGACCTCCTTTATCTTCAGCACCGGGGGACTATATTCAAAAGTGTGACCCACCATCAGAGTGAGGCCGGTCGCGTCCGCCCTCTCCATGAGCTCTATGCCCTGCCGGCGGTTTGCCGTGAAGGGTTTCTCGATGAAGGTGTGCTTGCCGGCGCGCAGAGCCTTTCCCGCGAGCTCGAAATGGGTGGAAACGGGAGTGGCGATCATGACGGCGCTGATGCTCTTGTCCCTCAGCACTTCGTCGTACTCGGTGGTGTAAATCAGATTGGGATACCGCTTGGTGAGCGCAGAGAGTTGTCCGGCCCTGGCGTCGCAGCAGATGATGTTTCTACAGGTCTTGTTTTCGACGAGGTTTCTGATGAGGTTGGGACCCCAGTAGCCGCATCCCACCACGGCGACGTCTACCGAGCCGTCCCTCTCCGCCGGAACCTGAGAGAATCCGTCTTCCAATCCTGTTTGCCCCTCGATGGAGATCCTTGTACAGTAGGAACGCTTCCGCAATGAAGCACGTAAGCGGCCCGGACTAGTGGCCGCCTTTGCCCAGCAGAATAACAGGGACGGTCTGCAGAATCAACTTCAAATCCCACCAGAAGGACCAATTCGAGACGTAGTACAAATCCAGCAGCACCATCTCGTTGAAGCTGACGTTGCTTCTGCCTGTGACCTGCCAGAGACCGGTTAGGCCCGGCGTTACCGAGAGCCTCTCCCTCTGCCAGTCTTCGTAGAGCTCCCACTCGTATGGAAGGCACGGACGGGGACCGACGAGGCTCATCTCGCCCTTCAGCACGTTGAGAATCTGAGGAAACTCGTCGAGGCTTGTCTTTCTGAGAAAGCGTCCCACCCGGGTGATGCGGGGGTCGTCTGCGATCTTGTATATCTTTCGCCCTCTGCTGTCGACGCCGGCGGCCTTTCCGTTTTCGACAAAGGCCTTCACGTATTCCCTGTAGCGGGAATCGTCGCCGGTTACCATGCTTCTGAATTTGTACAGCGTGAACTCCCGCCCGTCCTTTCCCACACGCCTCTGCTTATACAGGACGGGGCCGGCAGAGGTGAGCTTTATGAGCAGCGCTGCAGTCAAGAAGCCCGGCATAAGCAGGGCGCCTCCAATCACCGCGCCAATAACATCCATCGCCCTCTTCGCGATACGATGGATGGTCGGGCGCCTCAACGGGCGGAAAGTGACAAGCGGAAGCCCGTTCAGATCCACTGCACCCAGATACTTCTTGAGCGCTGATAGGTCCGGTG
>JAZDPI010000075.1:0-5158 GCA_043797775.1 Candidatus Eiseniibacteriota bacterium | reverse complement strand
CGGTTCCGAGAGCGGTCAGGCGCAAGTTCATGACGCCACAGTTCGTGGGGGAAGTATGACTCGCCTCGTGACCTCCCCCGGCGCCAGGGGCGTGGGTTTCCGGGTCTCCCACCCCCGTCGTTTTGACGGATTGAGGCTAACGAGCTCAGATAAGGAGGGCAAGGTATGGACCGCGGGACTTTCGCTTTCGAGGTCAGCGCTTCGGGCGATCTCATCAACAGCCCCGGGAACGTCGAGAAGCTGCGCCGGCTCTGGCTCGACAGGGACATGATCAAGGGCGGCGATCTGGGTCCCGGAGAACAGGGCGATTTCGACGTGGGCGCCTGGCACGTCGGATGCCACCTGGTGGCCGCCGGTGGTGTGCGGCGCACGCAGGATGGACGCCTTCTCTGGCTGGAGATTTCCCACGACGCCCCTCGCGATCTGTATTTCGCAAGCACGACCGCCGAGGCCGGTGCGGGTGTCCGCACCTCTCCGATTGACTCGCCTGAAGCGCGAGAGTTGCTTCGCGGCTCAACGCTTCTCGGTTTCATCGAAGGCAACTCGCTCGGTCACGTCTCCGCGCGCGGAGCCGGCGACGATGCGAGCAGATTCAACGGTTGGCTTCGGCAAGAGTATGACCGCTCGGTGGACAGCCAAGAGGACGGCGGAAAAGTGTGGGAACACTGGTGTACGCTCCGGGACATCCGCCGGACGGATCCGGTGGGTTCCTCGGTTCTGAGCGCGTACGTCGCGCTGGTTGCCGAGCTGGGCGATCGATTTGTGCCCACCGTGGCCCGCGGACGCCGCGATTACGGCCATCCAAAGCAGTTGTGCGCCCTGGTGCGCGCCGGTTTCACCTCGCAGGAGGCGAGCACCTGGGATACCACTCCAATCGCAGTGCCTGCCGAGGTGGAGAAGCTGCTGCTCGAGGCTCGCCCGGGCGATGCCCTCGCCGCGGCCAGGAAGCTCTCGTGGGACAATCCTCCGTGCTATTACATGTTCAAGCGTAGGATAGACCGTTGGAGTTCTGCGGCGGCCGTCACTCGTGATCTGAGAGTTTGACGCCCTTGCGTCACAACATCTGAAGGGGGGATCGAGATGAAATGCGCACAAAGCCGCCCGCCGGTGCAGGCCAATCTCCTCAGGGGAACCAGAGTTTACCTGTCGGGACCGATGGACTTCGTGGCCTCGAGGGCGTACGAGAAAAAACACGGGTGGAGGACCCGAATAGGACAGTTTCTCTCAGGCATGGGAGCCATCGTGTACGACCCGTGGAACAAGCCCCACGTGCGGGGGTTTCACGAATACGGACGAGAGGACGTGGACACGACCAGCATTCGCGAGCGGTGGACTTTCGAGGACTCGCCGCGCGGTGCCGGCACCCGTGCCGGCATTTCGGGCAAGTTCTGGGAAACGCTTCACATAGACCTCCGAATGGTGGACACGAGCGACTTCACGATCGCGTACTGTCCGACAAACGTCTACAGCGTAGGTACGCCGCACGAAATCGTGATAGCCCGCCAGCAAAGGAAACCCGTCCTCTTCGTCAGCCCGGCGGTCGAATTCACTGCGCTGGAAGAGCTGAGAAAACACCTCAGGCGCGACCGAGCGGGCCTGGATCTACTCAAGGCGCTGGAGCAGGACGTGCCGATCAAACCGAATCCCGAAGGCGTCCCGAGCCTCTGGTACATGCCTCTCGTAGGGGGCGAGAGCTTCTTCGACGGCTTCGGTTTTGATCTTCCGAGGTACCGGCAGAAATACGGCTGGCGGACGACGCCGCTTGACGAGCGGGAAAAGAAGCGGCCGCCCAAGAGACCTCTCTTGTCTTTCCTCGAGCAGTTGAACGAGAGACTGCCCGAGAAATGGGACAACAGGCGCAAGCAATACGTCCCGAACGACGACTGGCTGCTGCTCGCAGCGTCAATGTGATTCTTCCGCCGGCAGGGAGAGGAGGGCACAAAGCAACCACGAGCATTTCGGCCAGGTGATTTTTCGGCGGGCAAAGACAGGAGCCGGGGCCGGTGACGCGGCCAGGTGCAGGGTGATTCTCGCGCACAAGGCGAGGGGAGGGCAATCATGAAAGGGCTGCGAAAGAGAAGCGTGGCGAAAAACACGAGATCTGCGGCACGCACGGGATCCGCACAGCGGATGTTGCGACGCCTTCGGAAGGGTTCACCTTTGAGCGAAGCCGAAGCACGACACCTCGCGGACTACTGCCGCGAGACACTTCGCGTGTACCGCAGTGAAGTTGCGCCGGAGGTAGGTGGAGGTACCCGTCGCGCGCAAAAGACGGTAGGGGGGCGCAGGGAAACAGCGAGGGAAGATCGCAGGCGCACGGCCTCCTTCAAACGCCTCCGGACGGAGGCGAGGCAGGCGCTTCTATTCCTGGGTGGAGATGTGGCGCGGCCTGGTGTGTCGCTCAAGAATTACGACCATTCGGTCTACGGACCGTTCCTGGGCGTGAGCGATGAGGGCAGTGCCGCCGCGGCAGTTCGGCGCGCGGCGTACGTGTCGCCCAAGGCGCGGGTGCTCCGGCGACCCTCCGAGTTGGAGATCGGCGTCGCGCTTGACGCAGAACGGCTCTGTGCAATAGGCGAGGTCGTAGTCGGCCCGGAGGAGTACGCAGACGTGTGGCTGGAATGCGCGGGACGGCTCCTAATGACCACCAACGTCAGCACACGGGTGAACGTGAGATATTTCAAGCGCCCTCCGATTGTCACGATTAAAGAAGGAGACTTTCGTGAGGCCATGGCGAGCGCAGAGACGCGCATCGCAGAGGAGCTGAAGCCTTTCCGGCATACGCCGGACCGCAAACCGAGACCGATGACGGTCTTCGCAGCGTTCAGAAAAGGTTCACGGCACAGCCGGCGGGCGCAGGTGCAGCTCCTTCGAACTCTCGTGCGCCGGATGAAACGCGGCGGCTACGCGACTCGGGGTTTCCACCAACTGGGTCTGAGTGTCCGTATTGGGGGGGGCCGTTCGGGCAGGGGTAGGGAGGATGCACTTCGTGCAATTGACCTCGCGCGCGACGCGGGTATTCGCGAGATGATGGTTACTGGAAAAGTCAGGCCGGAGGCGGACGAGGCGGGTTCGCTCCCCGGTCTCTCCCAGTATCTCGCTGACGGACTTCACGGCCCCGTGCTCAGGCACGCCCTCAAGCGAGGCGTGCGAATTCGGCCGCTCAACGCTGCCGATCCGGCCACGGCAGCACGAGGGACATGGAGCAGTCTCAACACGGCCCGCTCAATGGGCTTTCACCTCGGGAAATACGGAGTCTTTCCCCTGATGCTCGAAGAATGTGAACCGGTCATCCGCGAAGTCCAAACATGGTGCAAGAACTGGTCTGCCGCACCGGTCTTCTTCGTCGACAAGGGCATCGTGAGCTCCAGGCGCGTGGACACGAAACGCGACGTCGTGCGCGGCCTTGCGGATTGGCTCAGAATGGTGGCTCGCAACGGAGTGTCCGTCGTGCTCATTGACACACTGGACAAGTCGAAGGGGTGGCGGCTGTTCAAGGTTGCCGGAGACCCCAAGGGCTGGCTCGGGCCGCGACAAGTCGAGCGTCTCAATCGCCTGGGGCAGAAACTCGGCGTCAAAACGCTCTGGGCGGGCGGGCTCACGCTCGAGCATGTGTACGAGTTCGGCAAGTTCGGCGTGTTCGGAATCTACGTGACGAGCTCCGCCGCCGTCTCCGAGGCGGTGTCGGGTGTCTACGTGCACGACCCACAGCTCGCCTCGGTGAAGGAGCCCACGTTCGAGGGCGTCTTCCGTACGAAACTGCTCCTCGAGGCCGGGTTCCTCGTCTATACCCTCAAGGTCTCTGCCGTCAAGAACGCGGCTCTTGTTCGGTCGATTGACGAGCGTGCGAAAGCATACCTGGAGGCATTGAAAGGTAACGACCCCCGTGCGGCCGGCGTTTCACGAAACGAGCTCTTCGAGAGCGTCACGAGAGGGTGGCGCCGTCACTTTCGACGGCTTGGCGTTCGCTAAGGAAGTCGCCATTCTTCCGAGAGCGAATCGCGACTTTCGGTCGAGCTTATCGAGAATTGCACCGCCCGGTTCCGTGTGCTAACATGCCTGTGGCAATCAGTGAGCCACAGCTCGGCTCCGGCAGCCTTGAGTTACTCCCCCAAGGAGAACCTCCCATGCAAAAAATCGTAATCGAGGGTGGTGAGCCGCTGAGAGGGAAGGTCGAGGTGGCGGGTGCGAAGAACGCCACGCTTCCCATAATGGCGGCGACGCTTCTCGCGTCGGGCAAGAGCCGCATCAGCAACGTGCCCCTGCTTCGTGACGTCACGACAATGAAGGAAATGCTGGAGACCCTCGGCGCCAGGGTGTCTCTCGACGGCAGGGTGATGACGGTCGACACGAGCGCGTGCAATTCGTACGAGGCGCCGTACGAACTTGTGAAAACGATGCGCGCCTCGTTCTACGTGCTCGGTCCTCTCCTTGCGCGCTTCAAGCGGGCGCGCGTTTCTCTCCCCGGCGGGTGTGCGTGGGGCCCGCGACCGGTGGACCTTCACATCAAGGCGATGCAGGATCTGGGTGCCGAGATCTCCGTCGAGCACGGCTACATCGATGCGCGAGCGGAGGAGCTGAAGGGACGGGACATCTACTTCGAGATCTCGAGCGTGGGAGCGACGGGGAACGCCTTGATGGCGGCGTGTATGGCGAAGGGCAAGACAATCCTTCACAACGCTGCCTGCGAGCCGGAGATCGAAGCGCTCGCGGTTTTCCTCAACAAGATGGGCGCCTGCATCAAGGGCGCAGGGAGCAAGGTGGTTGAGATAGAGGGGGTGGATTCCCTCAAGTCCGCCGACATCGCGATCATCCCCGACAGAATAGAAGCCGGTACTTTCATGACTGCGGCCGCGATAACGAGGGGCACGGTGCGCGTCTCGAACTGCGTTCCTTCTCACTGCACGGCCGTGATCTCGAAGCTCACTGAGTGCGGCGTGGAAGTGATGCAGACCGCCTCGGAGGTCGTTGTTTCCGCAAACGACAGGCTGCGATGTCTCGCAGTCACCACCGAGCCTTACCCCGGCTTTCCCACCGACATGCAGGCTCAGATGATGGCTCTCATGTGCATCTGCAAGGGCACGAGCATCTTTGTCGAAAACATCTACAGGGATCGCTTCACGCACGTGCCCGAGCTTCGCCGCATGAACGCCGTGAT
>JAZDPI010000124.1:0-6863 GCA_043797775.1 Candidatus Eiseniibacteriota bacterium | reverse complement strand
GGACGTCAGCGACGTGAACTTCCATTTCAGCAGGGACGAAAACACATTTGCAAGCCGCGGTCAGAAAATGATTTACCACGGGTGCTTAAAGTGCATTGAGAAGCCTCTCCTGAGAAGCCCCATCGTGCCGTGGTCGTACGCCGCGTCCCGGCTCTACCACGACGTCTACTGGTATCCGTGCGTGGGCAAGAAGAGAGTGGACGAGTTCATGAAGACGGAATGGGGGCGGCTGTTCCAGCGGTACTAGGGCCCTCTTCCTTTCCCGCCTAAGATCGCTCCTTCCTCTCGCAGAGCTCCACCAATATGCCCGGAGTGGCCGACGGATGTATGAAGGCCACGAGGTTACCGTGCGCTCCCTTTGACGGCGCAGGCTCCACCAAACGGACACCGGCCTGCCTGAGCCCGGCAAGCATGTCCTCGATGTCTCTGACGCGAAACGCTATGTGGTGGAAACCCTCTCCCCTTGTCTCAAGGAACTTGGCTATTGGCCCGCTCTCGCTGAGAGGCTCAAGGAATTCCATGCTGACCCCGCCTGCCTGAACGAACACGATGTTAAGACCCAGCTCTCGCGCGAACTGCGTTTCGCTCGGCCTTCCCCCGAGAAGCCTGCACATCATCTCGGAGGCCCGAACGGCGTCCTTGACGGCGATGCCGATGTGCTCGACGCCCAGGATCGGAGCCTCCCCGTCCCGGGGGGTTCCCTGGTCCCGGCCGGAGCGGTCGGTGCTTCCGATGTCCCCGTCGCGGGCCGCTCCGCGGCCGTCCCTTCTCCCTCCGGTCTTCTCCGTGTCTTCCCGCCGGACCCGACGTCTTCGCTCGTTCGACAAGCCGGTCTCCTTTAGTTGCGGCCCTCGCATTCCGGCTCTCCCCCCCGCCTGGCGGGTCGCGCGGAACCACGGGTCCTCGATTCCTCAACGTCCGGGTTTGTACACTCCCCAGACGGACCTGAGCACGTCACAAATCTCACCGAGGGTCGCCTTCGCCCTGACACACGACAGGACGGGAGGGAAGAGGTTCTCCTGCCCGCGCGCAGCCGCCGCCAGGGCCGAGAGAGACGCCTTCCAGCCCTCTCCTCTCGAAGCCCTCAGCCTGGAGAGCCGCTCGCGCTGCTCTTCCTCGAGACGGGGGTCGGGAGAGAATCGGGCAGGGGGCTGCGGCTCGTCGGTCTGGTACCTGTTCATCCCCACCACGACAGTGCCTCCGGACTCGACGGCCTTCTGGTGCCTGTACGCGTTCTCGTGGATCTCCCTCTGCATGTAACCCAGCTCGATGGCCCTGACAGCCCCCCCCATGTCGTCGATCTTGCGCAGGTAGTCCTCGACTCTCTGCTCGATGGCGTCCGTCAGTGCCTCCACGAAATAGGAGCCGCCGACGGGGTCGATCGTGTTCGTCACGCCGCTCTCTTGCGCGATGATCTGCTGGGTTCTCAGGGCCACGCGAACGGAGGTCTCCACGGGCAGATTGAGCGCCTCGTCGTAGGAGTTGGTGTGGAGAGACTGCGTGCCGCCGAGGACCGACGCCAGCGCCTGAAAGGCGACTCTGGCCACGTTGTTGTGGGGTTCCTGCGCCGTCAGCGTGGACCCGCCCGTCTGAGTGTGAAAGCGGAGCCGCATCGAGGCCGGATCCTTGGCCTCGAATCGCTCTCTCACCAGCCTCGCCCAGAGTCTCCTTGCGGCCCGGAACTTGGCTATCTCTTCGAAGAAGTTGTTGTGTGAATTGAAGAAGAACGAGATGCGAGGGGCAAACTCGTCGACCTCCAGCCCTCGCTCGATGGCGGCCTCGATGTAAGCGACGGCGTTTGCGAAAGTGAACGCCACTTCCTGGACGGCGGTTGAGCCTGCCTCCCTTATGTGATAGCCGCTCACGCTGATGGTGTTCCAGGAAGGAAGCTCTTGCCTGCAGAAAGCGAAGATGTCCGTCGCCAGTCTCATGGATTCCCTCGGCGGGAATATGTACGTACCCCTGGCCACGTATTCTTTGAGAACGTCGTTCTGAACGGTCCCGTTCAGAACGCGTGAGGAGACGCCGTTCTTCCCGGCCGCGGCGACGTACATCGCGAGGACAATGATGGCGGTGGCGTTTATCGTCATTGACGTGCTGACTTTGTCGAGAGGGATTCCCTTGAGGAGAGCTTCCACGTCGTCGACGGAGTCCACGGCGACGCCGACCCTCCCGACTTCCCCGCGTGAAAGGGAATGGTCGGAGTCGTAGCCCATTTGAGTGGGCAGGTCGAAAGCCACGCTTAGCCCGGTCTGTCCGGCCCGAAGAAGATAGAGAAATCTGCGGTTCGTGTCCTCTGCGGAACCGAACCCCGCATACTGGCGCATCGTCCACAGCTTTCCCCTGTACATCGTGCTCTGGGCGCCTCGTGTGAAGGGGGGTTCTCCCGGGAAGCCGAGCCTTGGTAGGTAGGAGGGTCCGGGGACGTCGAGAGGAGTGTAGAGCTCTCGGACAGGCACGTGGCCGTGGGTTTCAATTGTGTGTTCGTCCCGGCTGCGATCGCGATTGTCCTCTTCGAGCTTTCGCTGCCAGCGCTCCCATTCGCTCAATAGCCTTTCGCCGTCGCGTTGCTTCACGGTCACTCTCCGGTGGGACTGGGGGCTTTCAGGATCCGCGGCGAGGCAGTCCGGGGCGTCAAGGCTCGATGATCATCATGACCTGGTCCTGGTTTACGGTCTCCTGCTCCTTGACGGCTATCTCCTTGACCACGCCTGTCCCGTGTGAGCAGAGCTCGTTTTGCATCTTCATGGCCTCGACTATCACGAGAGGCTGACCCTGCTCGACTCTCTCGCCCTTGGCGACTCTGATTTCCACAACGAGGCCGGGCATGGGGGCCCTGACGTGCTGGACGCCTCCCGGCGCAACTCCGGCGACGGGGCCCGACGACTTGGCCCACAGCTCATCGCGGACGGCGATGCGATACAGTTCGCCCTGTATGAAAACGCTCAGGTACTCGCCGTCCGGTCTCACTTCGACCTCGTAGGATTTCCCGGCTATGAGCAGGGAATAGACGGATGTGTCGGAGACTCTCCTTGCATCGACACCGTACTTCTTGCCGTCCAGACTCACGGCGTACAGGCCGTTTCGAAGCTCGACCTCTATCTCGTGCCGTCCGTCGTTACTCCAGACGATGTACTTCATGGGGCCCTCTCAACCTTCCATAGAGTCTCCAGGGACTGCTCCCCCTGTCGGTCCGTCGCGGCTGGGGCACACAGGCCTTCCGTTCCCTGTCGAACGTGTCCAGCGCCGCCGCCACGATGGCGACCCTCAGAAGATCGCCCCCCTCGCGCGGGGCCGATCCCGAGAAGTGCTCGTCGATGAAGGCGGCGTGGATGTCTCCCTTCTTAAACTCGCTCTGGCGCATTATCCAACGGTGAAAGGGAATCGTCGTGGCGACTCCGTCTATGAGGTACTCACCCAGCGCTCTTCTCGCTCGTTCCATGGCCTCCCTCCTGTCCTTTCCCCAGATGACCAGTTTGGCAAGAAGAGGGTCGTAGTAAACGGACACCTCGTAGCCCTGGTAGATGCCCGTGTCGTTTCTCACGCCGGGCCCCTCGGGAAGCCTGAGCCTTCTGATTCTGCCTGCGGAAGGAAGAAACGAATTGTGGGGATCCTCCGCGTATATGCGGCACTCCATGGCGTGCCCCCTGGGCTTGACGTCTTCCTGTCCGAAGGAGAGCCTCTCTCCCGATGCTATTGCGAGTTGCTCCTTGACGATGTCTATTCCTGTGACAAGCTCCGTCACCGGGTGTTCCACCTGAAGTCTCGTGTTCATCTCCAGGAAAAAGAAGTCACGGTTTTCGTCCACGATGAACTCTACGGTGCCGGCGTTGGTGTAGTCGACGGCCTTTGCCACTCTGACGGCCGCCTCGCCCATCCGGCGTCTTAGCTCCTGCGAGACTACGACGGAGGGAGTCTCCTCGATCACCTTCTGGTGTCTTCTCTGTATCGAACATTCTCTCTCGCCCAGGTAAACGCAATTGCCGGAATGGTCGGCCAGGATCTGGATTTCGACGTGTCTGGGCCGGGAGATGTACTTCTCGACGAACACCTCGTCGTCTCCGAAAGCGGCCCTGGCTTCTCCCTGCGTAAGCCGGAGAGCGCTCTCGAGCTCCCTTTCTTCCCTCACGATTCGCAGTCCCTTTCCGCCCCCTCCTGCCGCGGCCTTCAACATTATCGGGTAGCCTATTTCGAGCGCCGATCGCCTGGCGTCCTCGAGGCCGCTCGCGGGTTTCGTGGCTCCCGGTATGATCGTCACGCCGGCAGAGACGGCGGTCTTACGGGACACGAGCTTGTTCCCCATTGCCGCTATTGCGTAACTCGATGGCCCTATAAAAGTTATGCCGTTCGCTTCACATTTCGCTGCAAAGGCGGCATTTTCCGCGAGAAAGCCGTAGCCGGGGTGGATCGCCTCCGCCTTGACGCGCTTGGCGAGCGAGACGATGCCGTCGATTCTGAGGTAGCTTTCTTCGCTGGGAGAGGGGCCGATTCGATAGGCCTCGTCGGCGAGGCGAACGTGGAGGGAGTCTCTGTCCGCGTCCGAGTAAATGGCGACGGCAGTCACGCCCGTTTCCCTGAGGGCCCTGACGATTCTGACTGCTATTTCGCCTCGGTTGGCAATGAGTACTCGCGTGAACTTCATGATATTCCTCTGACCGGCTTCAATATAGCACTCTGAGAGGGGTTTTTCAACTTTCCGTGCTTGACCGCGCGGGGACGCAGGGGTACCTTTCTCCTGCCCTTGTTCGGAACGAATCCAGGAGGTACGAAAGATGGGAAATCAGGAGCGCACCAGAGAGCTCAGGCGCCTCAAGAAGAAGGTCTTGCTGGGCGGGGGGAAAGACCGCATCGAGAAGATCCATGCCTCGGGGCGCCTCACGGCCAGGGAGTCCATTGAACTCCTCTTGGACCGCGGCACGTTTGTGGAGTTGGGGGCGTTCGTGACGCACCGATGCCGCGAGTTCGGCATGCACCAGAAGAGGATAACCGGAGACGGAGTGGTGGCCGGCTACGGCTACATGGACGGCAGGCTCACGTACGTGTTCGCACAGGACTTCACGGTTTTCGGAGGCACTCTCAGCGAGGAGAACGCCAAGAAGATCTGCAACGTCATGGACCTCGCCATGATGAACGGGGCTCCCGTCGTGGGTCTCAACGATTCGGGCGGCGCCCGAATCCAGGAGGGAGTCGCGAGCCTCGGGGGCTACGCCGAGATATTCCTGAGAAACACTCTCGCCTCAGGAGTGGTCCCCCAGATATCCGCCGTCTTCGGTCCCTGTGCGGGAGGGGCAGTCTATTCGCCCGCCATCACCGACTTCATACTGATGGTGAAAGGCACGAGCCACATGTTTGTGACAGGGCCGGAGGTGATAAAGAGCGTGACGAAGGAGGCGGTGACCTTTGAACAGCTTGGTGGGGCGGTCACGCACAGCACCAGGAGCGGAGTCGCGCATTTCGCGGCGGAGGACTGCAGAGAGTGTATCCAGCTCATCCGCAAGCTCCACAGCTACATCCCTCAGAACAACATGGAGGATCCGCCGAGGGTCGAGTGTGCCGACGATCCGGGCCGCATGGATCCCGAGCTTGAGGGGATCGTTCCCGGAGACCCCATCAAGCCTTACGACATGAAGGAGATCATAGGAAGAGTCGTTGACGGCGGAGAGTACTTCGAGGTTCAGAAGGACTACGCGGAAAACATCACGGTCGGGTTTGCCCGGCTCAACGGGCGATCCGTCGGCATAGTGGGGAACCAGCCCAAGATGCTTGCCGGCGTTCTCGACATCAAGTCGTCCGTCAAGGCCGCCAGGTTCGTGAGATTCTGTGATGCTTTCAACATCCCGCTCGTCACGTTCGAGGACGTCCCCGGGTTCCTTCCGGGCACGGAGCAGGAATACGGGGGAATCATCAAACACGGAGCCAAGCTCCTTTACGCATACTGCGAGGCCACGGTGCCCAAGCTTACGGTGATCACGAGGAAGGCATACGGGGGAGCCTACGACGTTATGTCGAGCAAGCACGTGCGCGGCGATTACAACGTCGCCTGGCCCACGGCGCAGCTGGCAGTCATGGGGGCCGAAGGAGCCGTCAACATAATCTATCGGAGACAGATCGCCGAGGCCAAAGACCCCGAGACGGCGCGCAGCAAGTTCGTCAAGGACTACAACACGAAGTTCGCCAACCCTTACATCGCTGCCGAGCTTGGTTATCTGGACGACGTGATAGAACCGGCCGAGACCAGGCCCAGACTCATCAGCGCCCTGGAGATGCTCCAGAACAAGAGGCAGAGCCTGCCGCCCAAGAAGCACGGGAACATCCCCCTCTGACGGCCCGGCACCCCGGCACCTTCTCGCAGCGCGCACCCTCGGCGGGGGCCCGAGCCCGCGGGCCGGGTCCGATGCCGGACGAAACCCTGCGGATTTCCGTGCGTATTCATGAGTGGATTACGAGCCCTGGCGGACGAACGCAGGTCCCCGCGGCGCGAGCGCGATGGGCGGGGGGACGCGTTCTCCGGCCGGACGTTCCGACGTGTATCGGTATCTGCCCTCTGCGGCAGGGTCTTCCGAACGGGGGTACGCAATGCGCTGCAGTCTTCTGCCTCTGATCATAGTGAGCGTCCTGTTGTGCTGCAATTCGTCCTGCGAAATCTGCAACCTCGACGATTGGGCAAAGTACAGGAGCCAGTTCGAGAAAACCTATTCCGTATCGACTCCGTGCGACGTCAAGGTGGACAATTCGTTCGGCTTGATCCACGCCGTGGCCTGGGACAAGAACGAGATTCTGGTGAAGGGCGTCATGAAGGTGAGGGCCAAGGACGACGGCGAGGCGCGCGCTCGGCTGAAGGACGTCAGTGTCGTGGTGTCGCA
>JAZDPI010000066.1:0-2906 GCA_043797775.1 Candidatus Eiseniibacteriota bacterium | reverse complement strand
GGTGGTGTCGTGGTGGTGAACATTTCCAACCCCACTGCGCCGAGCGTTGCGGGTACCTGCTTGGACGTCGGTGAGGCCTACGGGGTCGCCGTCGCAGGTGACCGCCTCTACGTTGCCGCCGGCGCTGCCGGCCTGCGTGTGGTCGACATCACTACACCCTCGACGCCGTACATGTTCAGCACTCTGGATACGCCCGGTTTCGCCTACGACGTTGCGGTTGCGGGAGACCACGCTTACGTTGCAGACGGGGCATCCGGGCTCCGCGTCATAGACATCACCAGTCCCGCGGTTCCGGTTGCTGTCGGCGACTACGACACTCCGGGAAGCGCACGGGAAGTGGCGGTTGCGGGAGATCATGCCTACGTGGCAGATGCACACGGGGGGCTTCAGGTCGTCGACATCTCCACTCCTGCCAGCCCTTCTCTTGAAGGATCGTGTGCCACGGCCGATTCCGCTGTTGCCGTGACGGTTACCGGTGACTACGCCTACGTTGGGGCGTACGGTGCGGGACTTGTTGTGGTCAGCATCAGCAATCCGGCCTCGCCGGTCGCGGTAGGAAGCTTCGATACTCCGGGCAGGGCCGTCGGGATAGGCGTCTCCGGCGACTGGGTCTACGTTGCCGACGGTCCCGACGGCGTGCAGGCTCTTGATCTTGCGAATCCCACGACCCCGGTGTGGCGCGACAGCATTGACGTTCCTTTTCCCTGCTTTGCGGAGCAGATGGCGATTGCAGGAGAATATGCGTTCGTGGCAGTCAGGTACTGCGGGCTTCGTGTCGTACGAATAGGCGAGCACACCATACCCGCGCTTTTCGTGAGCAACTTCAACAGTCCTCCCGGGTTTGTGAAGGCGGTTGATGTCGCGGGGTATCGTGCTTACCTGGCAGACCAGTCTGCCGGTCTCAGGGTGATCGACATTACGGTACCCACGTATCCGATGTTGATGGGAACCTGTGGGACCGTAGGGACGGCGGTGGACGTGGCCGTTTCGGGCGACGTCGCCTGCGTTGCGTCGTCCGACTCCGGTCTGGTCATGGTGGACGTGAGCACCCCGGGCACTCCCGTGCGCATCGGCAGGGTGCCCGTGCCCTGTGGCGCTCGTGCAGTTGAAGTCTACGGTGACCTGGCGTGTGTGGCGGCTGCGGATTCAGGGGTTCGGGTCTACGACATCAGCGATCCGTCTGGCCCCGTGCTTATTGGCAGAGTTGAAACCGACGGCGTTGCAGAAGACATTGTGATACACGGGGATTACGTCCTTGTGGCAAACGGCAACCAGGGTTTCGTGGTCATCACCATCCTGATTCCCAACGACCCCCAGATCGCCGGCGCCTGTGCGACTCCAGGATACGCGAAAGCCGTCGCCGTGGCGGGCGATTATGCCTACGTGGCGGACGGAGCTTCCGGTATGCAGGTGGTGGACATTTCGGCCCCGTACAACCCGCTCGTTGTCGGCAACTATGATACTCCGGGCGCCGCATTGGACGTGTGGGTTGAGGGCGATTTGGCTTTCGTCGCCGACGATAACGTAGGCGTGGTGGAACTGTTGATTGCCACACCCTCTGTCCCGGTCCAGTTGCACACTCACGGCACCCCGGGTCCCGCCCTGGGTCTCGCGGTGTCAGGCGAGTTCGTTTTCGTCGCCTGTGAGCTCTCAGGCCTTTACATCGCCCAGGTTCTACAGCGGGCCTTCTCCCTTGCCGCGGACGAGGCGAAGTCCCTTGTGTTCTTCCAGTCGGATGACCAAATTTCGTCTGCGAGGCTGTCCTACACGGGCTCGGAGCTGATTCTCTGGGAGGTGAGCGCCGACTGCGGGGAAATCTGGACAGACATGCCGCCCGATAACTCGTGGCAGGGCATGAATGCTCCCGGCAGCGATCTCCTGTGGAGAGCGACTCTCGGCTACAGACAGTTCGACGTGATTCCTGCGTGCACCGAGCTTCGGATAGAGTGGCTCTACGACTTTGCCCAGATCGATTCGATAGTCGATGTGCCCGGAGACCAGGGTGGATGGGCGCGCATGCGATTCGACAAGTCCGGTCTTGATTTTGTGGCGCCGGTCGGCGCACCCAGGGAGCTCTCAGTCACCGCGCTGAACGGTGGCGTAACGGCCTACGGTCTCTACGGACGCATCGATGACATAGGCTTCACCGATGAGATTCTAAAGAAGGGAGAGCGCGCGCCGGAAGACAGACCAATTTCGGTGACGGCATCGGGCTCAGCCTCCGCCGAAGGGCAAGTCGCCTTGCCTTCCTCGATGGGAGGGGCACAGGCCTGGGCACTCGACGGCAGCTACTACTACGTTCCGAGCGCTGACTACTCCCCGAGCGACGTGCCGTCGGAGCACGCTGTGTGCGCCCAGTTTCCGCCCGGCGTGTGGCAGGTGGTGGGCACCATACTCGCGACCCAGAGCCCAAAGTACTACTACCTTGTTCACACGGTGTCAGATTCCACGTCGGAGTTCGACTATTCCGTGTACTGCGTCTCGGCGCACACGAGCAACCCGGGCGTCTACTACTTCAGTCCGCCCGACAGCGGATACAGCGTGGACAATCTTGCCCCTGCGATTCCGATCGGGCTGACGGGAGACTACCAGTATCCGCCCGCAAAACTCCTCCTCACCTGGGACCGGAGCAGAGAGCGTGATTGGCACCACTACGCGATCTACAAAGGTGCAAGCGAGGACTTTGTACCCGGCCCGGGAAACCGCATCGGGACTCCGATAGACAGCTTCTTCGTGGACGCGGAGTTTGATCCTAACATTGACAACTACTACAAGGTGAGTTCCTGGGACATCCACGAGAACCAGAGCGGCTTCTCGCTCTTGAGGCCGGACGAGATAACCAGTGCGGGAGGCACGCCTTCCGTGCCTCAGGTGACCAGGTTGGAGCAGAACGTGCCGAACCCCTT
>JAZDPI010000063.1:0-2116 GCA_043797775.1 Candidatus Eiseniibacteriota bacterium | reverse complement strand
CGTCGCCTCCACGTCCGTTTAACCTCTCCGTGGAACTCACGGCGAGCAATCGTATGTTGTCTGCAGCGTTGTCGTCCCTATCGGCCGTGTGCCCACAAGCCTCGCACCCGAACGTCCGGTCTGAGAGAGTGAGGTCCTCTTTGACCCAGCCGCACCTGGAGCATGGCTTGGACGTCGGCTCGAAGCGCGGAACCACAAGCAGCTCTATGCCGTACCAGGCGCACTTGTAGGCGATCTGCCCGCGGAACTCACCGATGGAGGCGTCAGCCACCGAACGCGCGAGCCTTCTGTTCTTCATCATGCCCGAGACGTTCAGGTCCTCGACGCCGATCAAGAGGGGCCTCATCTGAGGCGGTTTGGCTTTCGCCACGATCCGGGAGGTCGCCTTGTGTATGGCGTCCGAGCGTACGCAGGCTATGCGATAGTGCTGCCTGGCGATCCTTTTCCTCGTATCCTCTCTGCGGTTGGAGCCTTTCTCCCGCCGGGAGAGCTTCTTCTGGAGTTTTCTGAGCTTCCCGTGAGCCTTCGTGAGCGCTCTCGGGTTCTCGTAGCGTACGTGTGTGTCCTCGCCGTACGAACAGGAGGCAAGCGTCTTCAGGCCCAGGTCTATCCCTGCGGGAGGACCAGAGGCGGGTCTCGGTTCTTCTCTTTCTTCTTCGACCTGGAGGGATGCAAACCAGCGGCCGGCGCGTTCGGAGACGGTTGCGGACAGGATATGGACGGTCTCGCTCTCTCCCAGCAGGTATCCCTTCTCTTTGAGGCGTATCCAACCCAGGCGGGGGAGCTTGATCCTTCGTTCCTCAACGTGTATGGAGCCGGTGAGCCCGAAGGAGCCGAGGCCGTTCCTCCTCGACTTGAAGCGCGGGAAGCCAACCTTGCCCTTGTGCTTTCCCTGTTTCTTTAGCTTTACTCTCTTGAAGAAGTTGGAAAAGGCGCGGTCCAGGTCTCGGAGAGCCTCCTGTGGTGCGCACTTGGATACCTCGTAGAGCCATGGGTAGTCGGTCTTCTTGAGGACGTTCAGCTCCCTGTGGAGTTCCATCGCGCCGGGCGACTTCCCGGTGAGCTCGTAGGACTCTATCTTTCGTGCGAGGCCCCAGTTGAAGGCAAAGCGGGAGGCTCCGCAGTGGTTGGCGAGAGCCCTGGCCTGAGAGGAGTTGGGCTTGAGCTCCGTCTTGTAGGCCCTCTTAACCTTCAGGGTCCTTCACCGCCTCCACCGCTTTTTTTGCGCGGTTCCTCGCTCCGCGCTTCCCGTAGATTCTCGCGCACATGGAGGTGACCAGGTCTATGAAGTCGGCCCAGATGTCGGCTGTCTCCTCTGTCTCGTCCGCCACGATGATACTCCTGCCATGTGACGTCAACGCGGCCTCCAAGTACTCCACCCCAAAGCGCGCCAATCGGTCACGGTGTTCGACGAGTATTGTCCCGACACTCGGGTCTGAGAGCAGCTTGATGAGCTTCTTTCGCCTGCCGTTCAAGCCCGAGCCGATTTCGTCCGTCACGGCTTTGACCCGGAGGCCTCTCGCGGCAGCGTAGTCCTTGAGGCGGGACACCTGGCGCTCGAGGTCTTGCTTCTGGTCTGCCGAGGACACTCGCGCGTAGATCACGGCTTCGGGGCTGGTCTGGTATTCACTCGCTTTCTCATATACGAGAATCGTCCCTGTGGGCAGCTGTTCGGCTTCAGTGGGGAGATTCCCATCGTGGTACCAGCGCAGAGCCGTCCTGTAAGATACGCCGTTCCTGCGCGCCCATTCGGAGAGTTTCATGTGGATATAGTATCACATATATACTCATATGTCATCATATCCGTGAACTGGTGGCAACCCCTGTCGTCGGGGGCCGCCACCTCGCGGCCGAGCTCTGAGGCAAGCCTCACGATCCTCTCTACGAACTGCGCGTTCCCGGGCGCGCGAACACCATGAAGCATATCACTGCCGGTTTTCCATAAGGAAGTATTGCGCCTATCATTAGGGATGGTCTCATCGGTCGGCGTCGGAACGGAGGAGGGAGAACCAATGTTCATCAGGCACCACGAGGAATGCGAGGAGTTCATCGCGGGTGACGAGTCGGTGCTGCGGGAGCTCCTTCACCCGTACAAGTCTGACCACGCCATCAACTA
>JAZDPI010000026.1:0-2704 GCA_043797775.1 Candidatus Eiseniibacteriota bacterium | reverse complement strand
AAACAGCTCAACCTGCAATTCGGGTAGCCTCGCGTGGAGTCTAATGCTCTGATAACCTCAGCAGCCCCCCAGCCTCCTGCCCACCTGCAAACTGGACCTCAAAACGTTAGCAGCGCTCCCCTTCGTGGGAATCCAGGCTAGCTTAGCCATGAACAAGTTGAATCTCCTTTTGTTGCCGGGGCTCCTAAACGATGCTCGCTTATGGAAAGACCAAGTGTCAAAGCTCTCGGAAATGGTTACCGCCTCTGTCGCGGACTTGACTGGAGCTGATTCAGTCACTTCACTTGCGGCGGCGGCTTTGACACAAGCGCCTAGGATACGTTTCGCGCTCGCTGGTCTTTCGATGGGTGGCTATGTGGCACTTGAAATCATGAGACAAGCGCCAGATCGTGTGCTGGCGCTTGCTTTGCTCGACACGACTGCGCGGCCTGATACCCCTGCAGCAATAGAAGCCCGTCGGAACCTGATGCAACTCGCCGAAAGTAATTTCCCGGCCGTAATGGAGACGTTGCTACCCAGACAGGTGCATCCATCGCGGCTGAGCGACACTTCTCTCGTGGAGGTCATCGGTGCAATGGCCAACAGTGTGGGAAAAGAAGCCTTTCTACGTCAACAACGGGCCATGATTGGGCGCATCGACAGTCGGCCATCTCTTCCTCAAATTTGGTGTCCAACCCTTGTATTGTGCGGCCGCGAAGACGTGATAACCCCCGTTGAGGTACATGAAGAGATGGCCGCGGGAATCCATGGTTCGAGTCTCGCGATTCTCGAAGAGTGCGGTCATCTTTCAACGCTTGAGCAGCCGGAGCAAGTAACGGACGCACTGAGAGAGTGGCTTCTGCGCATACAGACATTCTGAGCCGATGCCCGCACTCCTCTCCCGCTGTTGGGCACTTTTCTGTTTGACATGCCCTTTGCGGCTCTTCTATCCTGCACCTGTTTCAACCTGCGCACCTGTCTGCCCTGACCTCGCGCAGTGTGTTCGTTCTCGTGCTTGACCTGCGCTCAGGGTCTTGCTGGATCGCTGGGAGTGCAGATTGACCTGTGCGTCCCGGATCTGATCGGACAAGGAGAGGAGAGAAGCGTTGAGGGTGCTGCTGGTTAAGCCGGTCTCGGTCCGGGGCTACCAGGCGACCCCGGACCTGGGGCTCGGCTACCTCGCAACGGCTCTGGGCAATGCGGGCCACTCCGTCGAGATCCTCGATTGTCAGAAGCAGAGGATGACGATGGATGGCTGGCGGCCCGTCGCCACGCGCACCCGTCACGACGTCGTCGGCTTCAAGGTCTTCAGCGCCGATCTCGCAAGGGTCGCTGAGCAGCTCCGCATCTTGAAGGAGTCGCGCCCTGAGGTCGTGACGCTCGTCGGCGGTCCCCACGTCTCGGGCGATCCGGCCTGGAGTCTCGAAACGATGCCCCACGCCGATTTCGGTTTCGTGGGAGAGGCCGAGCTTGCCCTTCCTCGTTTTCTCTCTGCCCTTGCCCGGCAGAGCGAAGAGAAGATCGAGTCCGTGCCCGGGCTCGCCCGGCGCGAGAACGGCCGGATCGTCGTGAACCCGCCCCTCGTTCACGAGGCGATTGACGACTTCGGAATCCCGCGATGGGACCTCATGAACCCGGCGAGCTACCCGGACGAGACCTTCGGGGTCTTCGTGCGGAGCTTTCCTACGGCCTCGATCATCACGACGCGAGGATGCCCGTTTCGCTGCACCTACTGCGGGGGATTCGCGGTGACGGGCAGGCGGCTGAGAAAACGGTCCACGGCCCTCGTCCTTGACGAGATGCTTCGGCTGCGGGACGAGTTCGGCGTGCGCGACGTGACGATTGTGGACGACAACTTCACCCTCGACCGCAATTACGCCGCCTCGATCTGCCAGGCGATCCTGGACGCGCGCCTGGGGATCTCATGGAGCTGCCCGAACGGGGTCCGGGTGGACAGCCTCGACGAGGAGTTGCTGCGTCTGATGGAGCGCTCGGGCTGCTACTCGCTCGCGCTCGGGATCGAGTCGGGCAGCCAGCGCATCCTCGACGCGATGGGGAAGAAGCTCGAACTCTCGATCGTGAGGGAGAAGGTGCGGCTCGTGCGTGCGACGACCCGCATCAAGATGACAGGCTTCTTCATGCTCGGTTATCCGGAGGAGACGCGCGAGGACATCGAGGCCACCCTGGGTTTGTCATTGGAGCTGCCGATTGACCGTGCATCGTTCCCGATCTTCAGCCCTCTTCCCGGTACGGAGATCTACCATCGGCTGCTCGACGACGGCAGGATTCGGAAGGCGGCCCTCAGGCCGGAGATGTTCTGGATTGACGGAGCTGGCGTGGCGACCCGGGACCTCGCCCCGACCCAGGTCAAGTGGTTGCAAAGGAAGGCGGTCCTCCGCTTCTACCTGCGGCCGCGCACTCTCTGGAGGCTCGCGCGCGAGATCCGCTCTTTGAGCCAGCTCAAGATCATCGTCCGCCGCCTTGCGCGGATTTTCTTCCCCTGAGTGTCAGTCGCCGTATTTCCGTCCGTTCGAAATCCTGTTGAGAAAACGGGTGTTTGAAGCGCAAGGGTTCTTGCTTTCCCTTTCGAGGTTGATCTAATATACAAACAAACTATGGTGATGGAGAGCCCCGCACGGGTTTGGCGGTCAGGAGGAAGGTACATGTCCGGACATTCGAAGTGGAACAGCATCCGGCACAAGAAGGGCAAGGAGGATGCGAGGAG
>JAZDPI010000310.1:0-3252 GCA_043797775.1 Candidatus Eiseniibacteriota bacterium | reverse complement strand
CCGGCGAAATCGCCCTTCCTCAACCTCTCTCAAGAGATCTCGATTCGTGGCGGCCACTATTCTGACGTCTATCCGGCGAGGCTGCGTCTCACCCACTCTTCTGAATTCGCGCTCCTGGAGGACCCGCAGAAGCTTGATCTGCATCATCGCGCTTACGTCCGCGATCTCATCCAGGAAGAAGGTGCCCCCGTCCGCCACCTCGAAAAGACCTTTCTTGTCCTGCACTGCCCCCGTGAATGCGCCCTTGACGTGGCCGAACAGCTCGCTTTCTATCAGGGTGTCTGGCGTTGCGCCACAGTTGTGCGCCAGCAGCTTCTTGGCACTTCGCCGGCTTAACTCGTGAATCGCTCTGGCAACGAGTTCCTTGCCCGTGCCCGTTTCTCCTTCGATCAGCACGGTCGCCTCGCTAACAGCGATCTTCCTGAGCAGTTCGCGCAAGAACCGAATTTGCCGGCTCTGACCGGCAAGGCGAGAGAGTGCACCCGAGGCAGCTTCTTGTGTGCCCGGAGCGCCTGGCCCCGTGCCTCTGCCGGGGGCCGGCGAGGGATGGGGAGTCCGCTCATCCAGTAGAGTCGTTCTCAGCGCAGAGTCGGCGTCTTCTGTGCTCCGTGAGTCTGGCTTCCCCCTGTCAGCATCAATATCTGCGAATCCGTCTGTCGAAACCTTCCTGCCGTCGCCTTCTCTGTCGTTCCTGTCCCGGAATCCACCCATCACATCCTCCTCCACGCTCGGGATTCTGCATACAGCGAAGCTCGATTAGGCCGTTCTCACGTCTTGTTACAAATCGGGAGTGGTCTCGGCTGTTCTTCAAACCTAGGCTATGACCACACCTGAGTCCCCTCTGACCACCTCACCGATCAAAAAGGCCCCCTCTCCCATCGCCCTGAGCTCGGCCAGGGCCTTCCCACCATTGTCCTCCCTGACAAACACCACGTAGCCTATCCCCATGTTGAAGGTTCGCAACGCCTCGCGCTTCTCCACCCCTCCCAGCCTTGTGAGAAAGGAGAAGAGCGGTGGAACCGGCCACGAACCCTCCCGAATGTGCACCTCGGCCCCCGCGGGGAGAATTCGGGAGACGTTGTCGTAGAGCCCGCCACCGGTTATGTGAGCCATGCCTGTCACCATTCGCTTCGACAGCAGTGCGCGAACGGGCACCCTGTACCCGCGGTGGGGCGCGAGAAGCGCCTCTTCGATCGAGCAACCCAGTTCTCCGGGAGCGTCCTGCAACGAATGACCGGCCTCCTCGAAGAGGATCTTCCGTGCCAACGAGTAGCCGTTTGTGTGAAGCCCCGTTGAGGGAAGGCCGATAACCCGGTCCCCGGGGCGAATGGCGGCCCCGTCTACGAAGTCCTCTTTCTCAACGACTCCTACCACACACCCAACCAGGTCCAACTCGCCGGGGTTGTACATCCCCGGCATCTCAGCCGTCTCGCCCCCGATGAGCGCGCAACCCCAGCCTATGCACTCCTCCGCCATCCCGCCGACCACTTCTTCCAGCACGGCGGGATCGAGGTTGCACATGGCCACGTAGTCCAGAAGAAACAGAGGCTGTGCACCGTGGACGAGGATATCATTGCAGCAATGTGACACGACGTCTCTGCCGACGCTCTTGAACTTTCGTGCAGCAGCTGCGATCTTGAGCTTGGTCCCGACGCCGTCAATACTGGAGAGAAGTATGGGATCCTTGAGGCCCGTTGATTTCGCCGAAAACGCTCCGGCGAAGAGGCCCAGGTCGGTGAGCACGCCCTCTGTGTATGTGGATCTGACCAGAGCCTTTATTCTGGCAAGCGCGGCGTGTGCCGCGTCAATATTTACTCCGGCGTCTCTGTATTTCAACGTGGATCAGCGTGGGGTCTTACCCTGTAGCCCGCATCGCGTGGGACTCGTCGTCCTTGTCTCGGTGAACCTTGAACTGTCCTGCCTCATACATTCTGACAAGACAGTTCACGACTTTCTTGTCAAACTGAGTGCCGCAGCATCGAATGACCTCATCCACCGCCTGTCGAAGTGTCATTGCAGGACGGTAAGGTCTGTCCGAGGTCATCGCATCAAAGGCGTCAGCCACGTTGAGTATCCGGGCCCCCAGCGGAACGTCCTGATCCACAAGACCGTACGGATAGCCCTTTCCGTCGGGCCTCTCGTGGTGAGAACGGACCATCTCGGACGCCTTCTTCAGCGACTTGACTTTTGTGACGATGTCTGCGCCCACGCCCGGGTGCCTAGCGAGAGTCTTCCGTTCATCGGTGGACAGCGCACCGGGCTTGCCGAGGATGTCTCTGTACTTGATGTCGATCTTCCCCAAATCGTGGACCAGGGCAGCGTACTCGATTGTCAGAACTTCGCTTTCAGAAAGGTTCAGACCCCTCGCCAGCCTGACGGCGTATTCGGCAACCCTCAGCGAATGCTGCCGTGTGTAGGGATCGACCTCATCGATGACTCCGGTTAGAGCACGCACGAAGTCGAAGTGGTCTCTGCGCATGTCAACGTAGAGCTTGAACGAATATCTGGCCAGAAGCAGCGGGATGAAGAAGAGGGCGATTCCCCACATCCCAGCAGTGAAGTAAACAAGGGCCAGCAGCGCCCCGAAGGGCAGCAACGCAAACAGGTGGAATACGGTCCACAGGTAGTTCACCTGCCACACGCGTAGCGGGCTGAGAGACTGATCAAGGCCGACAACGACGCTAGTTGTCCCGGTGTTAACCAAGAAATAGACAATCCCAGCAATCACAAGCGGCAGGATATCGGCAGGCAGGCTCAGAGCACCAGCGGTCCCCCCAAGCGAGATATACGCTGCCCCAGCAGCCAACACGGTCAGAGCGAATGTCGCAGTGTTGAAAACGCTCTTTACGACCGGCTTTCGCAAAATGACCATCTGAAGGAACACTGCACTTATGACTCCTGCCCACGCCGTAAGAGCAGGTCCCATGACAAGTATGCCGGCGAAATTCATCGCAGAGGAAACGGTCATCGACGCCCCAGCAGGAAGCGGAATGGGGGCAACCCCAGCCAGAATGAGGAGAAAAACCCACAGCCAGAACGTCGGCCAGTGAATTGAACCCTGCGGGATCGAGGCAACGATCAAAGCGCCGAAACCAATGGAGACGACCGTAACGTAGTAGAGCCAGAAGAGGACTCGGTTGGACTTTCCCTCGACTCGTCGAGTCACGATCAGCAACCTCTCAATCGGACTTCCAACGGGCAGAGCCAGCAGGGGCTCGAGCTGCCTCGAGTTTGGCGACACTCCTTATGGCA
>JAZDPI010000295.1:0-16550 GCA_043797775.1 Candidatus Eiseniibacteriota bacterium | reverse complement strand
GAACATAATCGGCAAGGCGGTCTCCGGGATTGCGGACGATCTATTAAGCTCCATCATCATGGTCGCCGGCGCGAGAACCGTATTCGCACCGGCGATGAACGTGCGGATGCTGGAGAATCCTTTCGTGAGCGCCAACATCGCCAGGCTTCGTTCGCTGGGCTACGGATTCGTCGAACCCGAAACCGGTTTTCTAGCGTGCGGCGAAGAGGCACGGGGAAGACTTGCGCCCGTCGAGAAGATAATCGAGGAAGTGGAGAGATTTCTCGGAGAAAAGCAGCTCTTCTCCGGCGTGCGCGTGCTTGTGACTGCGGGCCGCACCGAAGAGCCGATTGACGACGTCAGATACGTCTCGAACAGATCCAGCGGCAAGATGGGGTTCGCTCTGGCGTCGGCTGCGAGGGACATGGGGGCGGACGTTACTCTGGTGAGCGGTTGCGTCTCCGTCGAGCCGCCTTCGGGAGTGAATCTTGTTCCGGTGAGAACGGCGTCCGAGATGAGAACGGCGGTCGTGCAGGAAGCCCGGAAGGCCGAGGTGGTTGTGATGGCGGCGGCGGTGAGCGACTTCACGCCCGCCAGGATCGAGCGCGGGAAGATCCCTCGCGAGTCCCGAACCCTTGCGCTCAGTCTCACGAAGACCCACGACATTCTGGCCGAGGTGGGTCGGGCCAAAGGCGGAAAACTTCTCGTAGGCTTCGCCGTCGAGGTGGAGAACGAGACGGAGAGAGCGAAGGAGAAGTTGCGCAGGAAGAATTTGGATCTCGTGGTGGTCAACAATCCGCTCCAGTGGGGAGCGGGGTTTGACCATGATACCAATGTTGTGACCATGATTGACCGGAGGGGAACCGTTGAGGCTCTGCCTCTCATGTCTAAGTACGAGGTCGCCGCGCACGTCTTGAAAAAAGCTGCGTCTCTCAGGAAACGCTCCTGAGGTCTGGGAAAGCGCGGCCAGGGCGCAGAAGCTCCTGAAACAGAGGGTCCTGGCCCGGTTCTGTAACTCCGCCGAACGAAGGAGCTCACCTTGAAGCGGCTCGAAGAATTCGCAGGCATCGTCTTCGCTGCAAAGAGCTACTTCCAGTCACGTCTTTCGATGGGAGAAACGTCGATGGTGCTGGCCGCGAAGCCGGCCCTGGGGCGCGCCTCCGGCTCGGCCGGTTCGGACGGCGCGGCTCGCCGGGGCGCCTTCACTGCTCCGACGGGGGCAACGGCCGCCCCGACAGAGGCTCTCGCGCGGATCGAGGAGAACGTGCGGGCGTGCAAGAAATGCCCACTTCACAAAACTAGAACACACACCGTCTTCGGGACGGGCAGCGGGAGGACACGACTCGTGTTCATCGGTGAAGCTCCTGGTCGCGACGAGGACCTGAAGGGAGAGCCCTTTGTCGGAAGAGCGGGGCAGCTTCTCACCAGGATAATCGAGGCGATCGACCTCGATAGAGGCGAAGTTTACATAACGAACGTGATTAAATGCAGGCCCGAAGGGAATCGGGACCCGCTCCCGGAGGAGATCGAGCTCTGCTCGGACTATCTCACGGAGCAGTTGGAGGTTCTGAGGCCGAAGGTCATCTGTGCGCTCGGTCGTTTCGCGGCGCAGGCCTTGAGCGGGCTGAAGCTGTCGATGGCCGACTACAGGACACGGGAGCTCTCCTACAGGGGCACGCGGGTAATCGCCACCTATCATCCGGCCGCCTGCCTCAGGAACGCTGCCCTGAAAAGACCCGTCTGGGAGGACATGCAGACGGTGAGAGACATTCTCAAGCACACGGAGACGCCATCATGAAGGCTCAAGACATCGACGTGACGGCGGGCAAAGTGCCGCCTCAGTCCATCGAGGCCGAGCAGAGTGTGCTTGGCGCCATGCTGGTAGATAGGAACGCGGTTGGAAAGTGCCTCGAACTCATAAAGGACTACGACGCCTTCTACAGGGAGAGTCATCGGAAGATTTTCCGCGCCATGGTCACCATTCACGACAGGGCCGAGCCGGTCGATCTCATCACCCTGAGGGAGGAGCTCACCAATAAGGGGGAGATCGAGCAGGTTGGAGGCGCTGCGTATCTGGCGTCGCTCTTCGAGCAGGTGGCGACCGCGGCAAACGTAGAGTATTACTGCCGGATCGTTCTCGAGAAGGCGACCTTGCGCAAGCTGATAGACGCGGGCACGATAATCGCTTCGGATGCATTCAATTCCAAAGAAGACTCGAGCTCGATTCTGGACAAGGCGGAACAGCTGATCTTCGGAATCTCCGACACGAGACTGAGGACGGGCTTCATACCCATCCGCGACATATTGGGCCACAGTTTCGAAGTCATACAGGAGCTCTACGACAAGAAACGTCACGTCACAGGAGTGGAGTCCGGCTACATTGAGCTGGACGCGATGACTGCGGGCTTCCAGCCCTCCGATTTCATCGTGATTGCGGGTAGACCTTCGATGGGCAAGACCAGCCTGTCCATGAACGTCGCCGAGCACGTGGCGATAAGAACGAAGGTCCCGGTAGGAATCTTCAGTCTGGAAATGTCACGCGAGCAGGTCGTCCTGAGAATGTTGTGCTCGGAGGCCAGGGTGGACGCTCACAGGGTGAGGACCGGCTACTTGAAAGAAGCCGAATGGCCTCTGCTGACGACGGCCGCAGGACAGCTTTCGAGAGCGCCCGTTTACATAGACGACACCCCCGCGATCAGCGTGCTGGAAATGCGTTCGAAGGCCCGGAGACTCAAGACCGAGGCCGACGTCGGGCTCATCATCATAGACTACCTGCAGCTCGTGCGAGGTCTCGCCGAGTCGGAGAACAGGCAACAGGAGATCTCACAGATTTCGCGCTCCCTCAAGGCCCTTGCCAAGGAGCTCAAGATCCCGGTCATCGCCCTGTCTCAGCTTTCGAGAGCAGTCGAGTCGAGAGGGGGCGACAGAAGGCCGGTGCTTTCGGACTTGAGGGAATCAGGTGCGATCGAGCAGGACGCCGACGTCGTCATATTCATTTACCGGCCCGAAGTCTACGAGCGCACGGAAGACAACCGAGGTAGAGCGGAGCTCATCGTGGGCAAGCAGAGGAACGGACCGATCGGGACGGTGGAGCTCGCGTTCATAAGCGAGTACACACGGTTCGAGAGTCTGTCAAGGATGCCCGAAGAACCGTTCTGACCGAGTCGCGGGCAGAAGTCCCGCGGGACTGAGCATGAACGCAAAGGAAACGCTTGCTGGACCCACGGCAGTCGGCAAAAAGGTAGTCGACGGCATCGAGGAAACCGGCAGGGTATTCATATTCTTCATCAACATCATCAAGGCCATTCCCGGTTTCTGGAGAAAGTCGTACCTCGTTCTGGATCAAATGATGGCGATCGGCATAGAGTCGCTGCCGCTCGTTTTCGTGACTTCGCTGTTCACGGGCGGCGTGGCCGCCGTTCAAGCCGCGTATCAATTTCAGGACTACGTGCCCATGCGGTACCTGGGCTCGGTCATCGGCAAGAGCGTGGTGATCGAGCTGGGTCCGGTGCTGACTGCCCTGGTCGTGGCTGGAAGGGTCGGAGCTTCCATCGCGGCCGAGCTCGGCACGATGAGGGTGACCGAGCAGATAGACGCGCTGGAGACCATAGGGATAAGTCCGCTTCGGTATCTCGCGGTTCCCAGGTTTCTTGCCGGAATGCTGATGCTCCCTGTCGTCACGATCTTCGCCGATTTTCTTGCGATCGGCGGTGCCTACGGAGTTGCACTTTTCTCCCTGGACGTGCCGACGAACACTTTCATGGAAGGGCTGAGACTCTTCTTCCATCTGCGTGACGTGTTCGGCGGACTCGTCAAGAGTCTCTTTTTTGGCGTTGTAATAACGACCATGGGCTGTTACTTTGGCTTTCACGCCGAAGGCGGCGCAGAGGGCGTCGGAAGGGCGACGACAAGAGCCGTGGTCTCGTCGTGCCTGTTGATACTGATTCTGGACTACCTCCTGGCCTCGCTCCTGTTCCGAGTGATTTTTGCGTGAGGAGCGCAGGGGAGATGAAGGCTCGAGGGACGCGCGCGGCATGCGTCGAAGGGCTGTGGCCGTCGGATGATAGTGATCGAAAAACTCAGCAAGAGCTTCGGCAAGAAGGTCGTACTGGACGAGCTTGACCTTACGATAAAGGACGGGGAATCGCTCGTGGTCATCGGACGAAGCGGGTGCGGCAAGAGCGTTCTCTTGAAGCACATGATAGGTCTGATGCGCCCCGACAGCGGGCACATATACATAGACGGGAAAGAGCTCACGAAGATGGAAGAAGAGGAGCTCAATAGTCTGAGGACGAGATTCGGGATGGTCTTTCAGGGGGCGGCTCTTTTCGACTCGCTCACGGTGGGGGAGAACGTGGCCCTTCCCCTGAGAGAACACACGCAGCTTTCGGAGGAAGAGATACAGACGAGGGTTCGGGAGAAGCTGGGTCTCGTGGAGCTCGAGGGGATTGAAGACGCGAGACCCTCGAGTCTGAGCGGCGGAATGAAGAAGAGGGTCGGACTTGCCAGGGCCATAGCCATGGATCCCGAGTTCGTGCTCTACGACGAACCGACGACGGGGCTGGACCCGATCATGGCCGACGCCATCAACAGTCTCATACGAAGCCTTCAGGAGAAGCTCTCCATGACGTCCGTGGCGGTGACGCACGACATGACGAGTGCTTATAAGATCGCGGACAGGATAGGGATGCTCCACGACGGGAGAATAATCCTTCACGGGACGCCGGAAGAGATTCGCACCTGCGGCGACCATCGAGTTTGCCAGTTCATATCGGGCAGTGCCCGCGGGCCCTTGACGGATTGACGTCGCCGGTTCCTAACGACGGGAGGGATTGATGGACAGAAGAGGCGTAGAGCTCAAGGTCGGTATTGCCGTCATCCTTGCTCTCGTTGTTCTCATCGGCGGGATCATCTGGATAAAGGGATGCGAAGTCGCCAGGCAAACGTACACCGTGAAGGTCGCGTTCGACGAGGTGAGCGGTCTTACGGAGGGAGATCCCGTTACGGTCCACGGCGTGACGAAGGGTTTTGTGAAGAAGATCGAGCTCGGAAAGGCGCAGGTCTATGCGGACATCTCGATGGACAAGGCCATCACCATCACGCCTGATACGGAATTTGTGATCAAAAATATCGGTCTCATGGGGGAGAAGTACGTGTCCGTGAGACTGGGCAAGGAAGTGCGCAAACTCGAACCCGGTCAGGTGCTGAGCGGGAGATTCGAGAGCGGCGTGCCGGAGGTCGTGGGTGAAATCGGCGTTGCACTGAAGGAGTTCGAACGCACCGTCATGAAAGTGCACAGCGTGCTTGAGGAGGTTGAAAGAAGCGAAGACATCTCCGGGACGCTCGGGGATCTCAGGGCTTTTAGCAGAGGGGTGAGGGGCACGGTCGAGGAGAACCGCGATGACGTGAGGAAGTCCGTGGAGGATTTGAGATACAGCAGTGAGAAGCTGAAGGAGTTTGCCCAGAACAGGGGGCCCGGGATTGACAGCACGGTCGTGAAGATAACGCAGACTGCCGAGGATGCACAGAGGCTGATGGGCCGCATGGAATCCGCGAGCATTGCTCTGGAGGCCGTGATTCACAGGATCGAGAGCGGGCAGGGCTCGCTGGGCAAACTGGTCAACGATGACGAGCTCTACAAGGACCTGAAGGCCACGCTGCAAGAGGCTAAGGCTTTGATCGCTGACATCAAGCAGCATCCCAAGCGCTACATGAAGTTCAGCCTCTTCTAGACTGGCAGCCGGAGTGAGTGACCGCCTGCCCAGAGAGTCACTGCCGGGTGAACGTGGCCGGGACGACAAATCGCACGAGCCAGCACAAGGGAACATGAAGGCACAGAAAAGAATCGTCTTTGTCTGCCGGGGCTGCGGCTACGAGAGTGGGAAGTGGTTCGGGAGGTGTCCGTCGTGCAGCGAATGGAATTCCGCCGTCGAGGAGGAGAGACGAAAAACGAAGGAAAGGTGGGGGGAGAGCTCCGTCTCGCTGAGGCAGCCCAGGCGGCTTTCGGAGATCTCTGACGGAGAGGTCGAGAGGATTTCCACGGACATTTCTGAATTCGACCGCGTTCTCGGAGGGGGGCTTGTTTCGGGTGAGCTGGTGTTGGTCGGAGGAGACCCCGGCATAGGCAAGTCGACACTGCTGCTTCAAGTCCTGAGCAGGCTCGTGGAAAAGGGGAAACTGGGTTTCTATGTTTCGGGCGAAGAGAGCGAGGCTCAGACGCGAATGAGGGCGCGGAGGCTCGGGGCCGTGGCGGGCGAGCTCTACGTGAGCTGTGAAACCGACGTCTCCGTGATTCTGGGGCAGCTCTCGCAGCTGAAGGCCTCCGCGGCCGTGATCGATTCCATTCAGACCGTCTATAACCCCGAGCTGGAGGGCGCTCCGGGCAGCGTCGGCCAAATCAGGGAGTGTGGTCTCAGATTCTTGAGTTTTGCGAAAGCCAACTCGACCGCGCTCTTCCTCGTGGGGCATGTCACCAAAGAGGGGGCGGTGGCGGGCCCGAGAGTGCTCGAGCACATGGTGGACGCCGTGCTCTATCTGGAGGGTGAGCGATACCAGAACTACCGCGTTCTCAGGGCCGCAAAGAACAGGTTCGGCTCTACGAACGAGATAGGCGTCTTCGAGATGCACGAGGGTGGTCTGAGGGAAGTCGTAAACCCCTCTCAGGTGTTCCTGTCGGAGCGAGACTCGAGCGTACCCGGTTCCGTTGTCGTGAGCAGCATCGAGGGCACCAGACCCTTGCTCGTCGAACTCCAGGCGCTGGTTTCACCTTCCGGGTACAGCTATCCACAGAGAACGGCCACCGGCTATGACGCCCGGAGGCTTGCCGTGCTTCTGGCGGTGCTCGAACGAAGGTTGGGTTTCAGGCTCGGTAACATGGACGTTTTCGTCAACGTGGCAGGAGGGATAAGACTGGATGAGCCCGGGACCGACCTGGGGCTCATCGTCGCCGCTGCCTCCAGTTACAAGAATGCCCCGGTGAGGGCCAACGTGGCCGTCGCAGGAGAAGTCGGGCTCGGAGGCGAAGTGCGGAGGGTTGCCCAGATCGTGCAGAGGGTGAAAGAGGCGGCGAAACTGGGCTTCGACACCATTGTGATACCCTCGGCCAATCTCCCAGAGGTGAAGGGCATCACAGGAGTCAAGGTCCTCGGCGCAGTAGACGTGCGAAGCGCGGTCAACCAGACTCTGAGTAGACCCAAGGCGGAGAAAAAGGCGGAACACGTGGAACAAGCGGAACAATAGGACCGCGGGCCCCAATGAGCGCGGCAGCGTGCCGCCGGGGCGTGGAGCGAGAACACGAAAGCACGGAAACACAAAGACATGAAGCGCGTTCCAGGGGTGACGGCCATACTCGTGGCGGCGGGGGCCGGCCGGAGACTTGGCGGCAGAGGCGAAAAGGCGTTGAGAACTCTCGGCGGCAGGCCGCTCGTTTACCATTCTCTGAGAACGCTTGAGCGCTCGCCGAGCGTCGAATCGGTCGTTCTCGTCGTGCGCAGGAACGTCATTCGCAAGTGCGAGAGCTTCGTTCGACGATGCGGCTTGAGGAAGGTGCGCAAGGTGCTGGCCGGTGGGCGGCGGCGGCAGGATTCGGTCGCCCGCGGGCTGGATTTCGCACGCGCATCCGTGCCCTCGGAGCTCGTTCTGATACACGACGCGGCCCGCCCCTTCCTGAGCGAGAGGCTCATCGGGAGAACGATCTCTGCGGCGAAACGGAAAGGCGCTGCCATCGCGGCGCTCCCCGTTTCTGACACCGTGAAGAAGGTGAAGGGAACCGCCATTGCCGGGACCGTACCGCGAGAGGGGTTGTGGCTGGCGCAGACGCCGCAGGTTTTCAGGCGCGACCTCCTCGAGCGGGCCTTCAACAGGTGGCACTCCGGCCGCGCCGCGACTGACGACGCGAGTATTGTCAGCGGCCTGGGAGAAAGCGTGATTGTCGTTGAGGGAGAGTCCTCCAACATCAAGATCACATATCCTGAGGACATGATTCTGGCGGAGGCGATGCTCCGGCTGAGGAGACGTGAGCTCAGCGGGCGGGTGCGGGCCCCGCGAGCCGGGCGCGGCCCTACCGGCAGGAGTGCGAGGCGCAAGGGCCGAAAGGGGCAGAAACGTGCGGTGCGCCCACCGCAGGAACGCGGGTCGGCGGCCCGAAGGAAGTAGGCGCAATGGAGAAGGCTCCAAGAATCGGTCTCGGATACGACGCCCATCGTTTTGAAAGAGGAAGAAAACTCGTGCTGGGCGGTGTCGAGATTCCCTGCGAGAAGGGACTGGCAGGTCACTCGGACGCTGACGTGATCTGTCACGCAGTGGCGGACGCCCTTCTCGGGGCGCTCTCAATGGGGGACATAGGACAGCTCTTCCCCGACACCGACCCCGCGAACAAAGACGCCTCCAGCCTGGTAATTCTCGAGCGAGTGGCGGGGCTTCTGAAGAAAAAGAGGGGGCGCGTCCTCAACGTGGACGCCATGCTCATCCTGGAGACTCCCCGCGTCTCTCAACACTTCGACGCGATGAAGAAAAACGTGGCCGGCGCCATCGGAATAGACGCAGAGCAGGTTTCAGTCAAGGCCACGAAGAACGAAGGCATGGGGTTCGTCGGAAGGCGCGAGGGCGCGGCCGCAATAGCCGTCGCGGCTGTCTTGGCCCCGGCCCGGCGTGATTGAACAGTCGTCGCAACCGTTCTGCAAGGAGAGCGCACCCGGTGAGTGAAATACGCGTTCGTTTCGCGCCCAGTCCAACGGGGAGCCTTCACGTCGGAGGGGCAAGGACTGCCCTGTACAACTGGTTTTTCGCCAGAGGAAGGGGCGGCCGCTTTGTGCTTCGAATCGAAGACACCGACGTGGCAAGGTCCTCTCTCGACTCCGAAGGCGGCGTGATGGAGGACCTCAAGTGGTTGGGCATCGACTGGAATGAGGGCCCGGACTGCGGCGGCGAGTACGGCCCTTACAGGCAGTCGGAACGGAAGGTGCTCTACGAAGACACTGCGGCCGGGCTTCTGGGCTCCGGCAAGGCCTACCGGTGCTTCTGTACCGCCGAAGACCTCGAGGTGAAGAAGAAGAGGCTTCTTGCGGAGGGCAGACCCCCTCACTACGACAGACACTGTTTCGGTCTCGGGGCAGACGACATCGCGCGCCTCCAGAGGGAAGGCGTCCCTTCGAGCATCAGATTCGCGGCTCCAGAGAAGGAGTACGTTCTGAGGGACATCGTGAGGGGGGAGGTGAGGTTTCCCGCGAAGATGATCGGCGATTTCATCTTGCTTCGTTCGGACGGAATGCCGACCTACAACTTCTCGTGCGTCGTGGACGATCACTCCATGAGGATCAGTCACGTCGTGAGGGCGGAGGAACATCTTTCCAATACCGTGAGGCAGCTCATGCTCTACGAGGCGTTGGCCGTCTCGCCTCCGGAGTTCGCGCATCTCTCTCTGATTCTCAACCGGCAGAGGGGGAAGCTGAGCAAACGAGACGGTGCAACGTCGGTGGCCGAGTACAGGAGAATGGGTTATCTCCCGGAGGCCGTGCTCAACTTCCTCGCCCTGCTCGGGTGGTCTCCGGGCAACGACAGGGAGATCATGAGTAGGGACGAGCTCGTCAGCAGCTTCTCGCTCGGTCGTGCGGCGAAATCACCGGCCGTCTTCGATACGGCGAAGCTCGACTGGATGAACGGGCACTACATTAGAGCGCTCGATGAGGAGCGTCTTCTAGAGTTGAGCCTCCCGTATTTCGCGGAGACCGGACTCGGAGGCGTCGATGAGGCTAAGTTCAAACAAATTTTGCACGCCGTGAGAGAAGGCATGACAAAGCTCACCGACTTGCGTTACCATGTATCCATATTCGAGAGCGAGGTGCCAGCATACGAACCCGATGCAGAGAGTCTACTGCGCCAGTCCTCATCCCAGGACGTAATCGTCGTTGCGGCGCGAATCCTTGACCGGGCGGGCGTCTCCTCGCAAGAAGAAATCAAGTCCTGGCTCTCGACCGTCGGGAAGGAGACGGGGAAGAAGGGGAAAGAGCTCTTCATGCCCGTGAGGGCTGCGCTCACGGGTCAGCTCCACGGCCCCGAACTGCCGCAGGTGATCCTGATACTGGGCAAAGAAGCATGTTTGAAGCGGCTGGCGCAAGCCGGCGGAGAAAAGCGATGAAGGTAGTCGTGCTCATGGGCGGAGTCTCGAGCGAACGCGAGGTGTCTCTCGTGTCCGGCAGGGCCGTCGCGGAGGCGCTTCGAGAAAAAGGGCATGAGGTCATGGAGAAAGACCTCAGAGAGGAGCTTGACACCACAAGAACAGGTCCCTCCGCCGACGGTAACCGTGCACTGGCCGAATTCGTGGTGGATCCCGCTGTGGCCGCGTGTGACGTCGTTTTCATCGCGCTTCACGGTGGGGCCGGTGAGGACGGCACTGTGCAGGCCATCTTTGACCTGACGGGAAAGCCCTACACCGGTTCGGGCATGCTCTCTTCTGCGCTCTGCATGGATAAGATTCTCTCCAAGAGAGTGTTCGAGCAGGCGGGAATTCCCACTCCTGGGTGGAGGGGGGTCGAAAGGGCCGACGTTTCCAGTGTCCGAACTGCGATCGCCGAGCTGGGCGGTCTTCCTGTGGTCACGAAGCCCAGGAATCAGGGCTCGACTGTCGGCGTGAGCATCATCAAAGAGGAATCCGGAATCACGAGCGCGGTCGAAGAGAGCCTCAAGTACTCGTCCGACATTCTCGTCGAGGCGTACGTTCCGGGAAGAGAGATCACGGTGGGACTTCTTGGGACTCGGGCACTGCCCGTAGTAGAGATTGCGCCTCAGTCCGGTTTCTACGACTATGAATGCAAGTACACGAAGGGAAAAAGCAAGTACATCGTGCCTGCAGAAATCCCTCAGGCCCTGGCGGAGGAAGCTCAACGTATCGCACTCACGGCGTATCGCGTCACTGGGTGCCGGGATTTTTCCAGGGTCGACTTCAGGCTTTCTCCGGAAGGGAAGATCGGTTGTCTTGAAGTCAACACGATTCCAGGGATGACGGGAACGAGCCTCGTTCCCATGGCGGCGCGGGCCGCGGGACTAGATTTTCCGGGACTGGTGGACGAGATCTGCCGGCTCGCTCTCTCGAGACGGCGTGTGACTGCCGCCGCCAGGACAGGATGAATCGGGCCGTGGACGTTCGAGGGGGCGGTCCGCGGTTTGGGACAGAGTCGAGTTCTGCTAGAATTCGTGTCAGCGTTTCGCTTTCACGGGGTTAGCGCAAACGGGAGGAACACATGGACCAGCTTGAGCTAATGCTTAAGGATCTCACGGAAGCCGTCGGGGTCTCCGGGCATGAGGATGAAGTGGCGAGGATGATGGCGAAATACATGGCCGGGATGGGGCAGATTTCGCACGACGGTCTGGGCAGCTTTATATGCAGGAAGGTGGGCAAGGACGGCGGACCGGCCGTGATGCTGGCGGCGCACATGGACGAAGTCGGCTTCATGGTGAAGCAGATCACGAAAGAAGGCTTCGTGAGGTTTCTGCCCATCGGCGGATGGTGGGGTCACGTCGCGCTGGCACAGCGTGTCACTGTGCGCACGTCCAAGGGTGATTTCATCGGCCTCGTAGGTTCGAAACCTCCTCACGAGCTCCAGGATGAGGAGAGGAGAAAAGTGCTCGACTTCAAGGACATGTTCATTGACCTGGGGGCCACGAGCTACTTCGACGTCAAGAAGAAGTTCGGTGTCAGGCCTGGAGACTCGGTTGTGCCCTGGAGTCCCTTCGCGATCATGGGCAACGGCAGGCTTTACATGTCCAAGGCCTGGGACGACAGGGTGGGCTGCGCAATCATCATCGAGGTGTTCCGCAGGCTCAAGAACGTCCGGCATCCCAACGTGCTCCATGGCGTTGGAACCGTCCAGGAGGAAGTGGGGCTCAGGGGGGCGGAGACAAGCGCGGCGGCCGTGAAGCCCGACGTGGGGTTTGCGCTTGACGTGAGCATCTCCCATGACGTGCCTGGCTCCGAGGGCAGGGAAGAGAAGATCGGAGGTGGGGCGGCAATAATGGTCTACGATCGCTCCATGATCCCCAACAGAAAACTCCGCGACCTTGTTCTCAAGATAGCGGATGACAAACGCCTCCCGCACCATTTCGCTTACATCGAGAAGGGCGGCACTGACTGCGGCAGGATTCACCTGCACGACAGGGGGGTCCCGTCGCTCTCGATCGGGATACCCACGAGATACATTCACAGTCACACGGCCATCATTGACAGGAAAGATTTCGACGCAGTGGTGTCGCTGGTCACCGAGGTCGTGAAGAGACTCGATTCCAAAACTGTCAAGGAATTGACCAGGTAGGTTCTCCGCGTCGGGAGACAGACACGGCGACTCGTTCGGCGAGTCAATGGATTGAGGGTGATGAGACAATGAGCGTGTTCATGGATGACGTTCGTGCCGCCCTGGACAGGGACCCGGCCGCAACCAGCGCGCTCGAGGTGATACTTACCTATCCGGGCTTTCAGGCCGTTTTCTGGCATCGCGTCGCACACAGGCTATACCACTGGGGCGTGCCGTTTCTGCCCAGGCTGATTTCCCACACGACCCGGTTCTGGACCGGAGTCGAGGTTCATCCGGCCGCGGAAATCGGAAGGGGACTCTTCATAGATCACGGCACCGGCGTCGTCGTGGGAGAGACGTCGATCGTGGGAGACGAAGTCACGCTTTTCCAGGGGGTGACCCTGGGAGGAACCGGAAAGACGCGCGGCAAGAGGCATCCGACCCTCGGTGACAGGGTAGTCGTCGGAGCCGGCGCGAAGATACTGGGCGACATCACGGTTGGTGACGATGTCTACATCGGCGCGAATGCAGTTGTGCTGCGCGACGTTCCAAGCAATTCCACGGTCGTGGGGATTCCGGGCAGAATCGCCAAGCGCGAAGGAAGAAGGGTGCCGTCCGCGACGCTGGATCACACCCACCTGCCGGACCCGATCGCGCGGGACGTCGACAATCTCCAGAGAGAAATACGAAGAATCGAGGAACAACTCAAGAAGTGGGGCGCGAGCCTGCAAGGCTCCTTTCTCGACGCGGAGAGCGAGGGGGGAGGGTCGGGACCCGAACGCGGTGCGCCGCAGGGGAACGCGTCCGGCGCGGAAGCGCCCGGCGGAAACGCCCCGGGGGACGAGCCGGGAGACGCGCCGGTGGACCCGCAGACCGACTAGGAGCAAGACGCATGCGAATCCACGACAATCTCAGGCGAAGAAAGGAGGAGTTCGTTCCTCTCAACAGTGACTACGTGGGGATGTACGTATGTGGGATGACCGTTCAAGACAAGCCGCACATGGGTCACATGTTCTCTTCCATCGCGGGAGACACCATGCGACGGTTCATGGAGTTCAAGGGCTACAACGTCCGATACGTCTACAACTTCACCGACATCGACGACAAGATCATCCGGAAGTCGCAAGAAGAGAATCTGCCCTGGCAGGCCATAGCCGAGCGGAACATCGAGGCCTATTTCCGTTTCGCCGGACTCCTGGGCATAAAGCCTGCAACGGTCTATCCCAAGGCAAGCGAACACATGTCCGAGATCGTGGATCTCGTGCGCAGGCTCGAAGACAAGGGCCACGCGTACGAGAGCAGCGGGGACGTCTATTTCGCAGTGGACAGCTGGCCCAGCTACGGAAAGCTCTCCGGGAGACGCCTGGAGGAACTTCGTGCGGGTGCCAGAGTTGAACCTGGTGAGAAGAAGAGGAATCCGTTGGATTTCGCGCTCTGGAAAGCCGCCAAGGAGGGCGAACCGGCCTGGCCGAGCCCGTGGGGCAAGGGAAGGCCCGGCTGGCACATCGAGTGCTCGGCGATGTCCATGAAGTATCTGGGCGAGTCGTTCGACCTGCACGGCGGAGGCCAGGATCTCATCTTTCCGCATCATGAGAATGAGATCGCGCAGGCCGAGGCCGCGACCGGGAAGCCTTTCGTGAATTTCTGGGTTGAGAACGGGCTGATGAACCTCACCGGTGAGAAGATGTCTAAGTCCACGCGGCACTTCTATTCCGTGGAGCAGATATGTGCCCAGGTGGAGCCGGAGCCGCTCAAGTTCTATCTCCTGTCGAACTACTACAGGAGTCCTATTGACTTCAACTACGAGAGACTCGCGGAGGCCGGCTCGGCGCTGGAGCGCCTCCGAAACGCGATGAGGAACGCCGCCATAGCCACGCGCGATGTTGAATCGTCTCGCATTGCCCCCGCTGAGGGGGAGCTTCTGACTGCTACGGTCGAAGTCGAGAAGGGGTTCCTTGCGTCTATGGAGGATGATTTCAACAGCGCCCGGGCGGTCGGGCATCTTTTCGACCTTGCCAGGGCCGTGAACAAGCAAGTTGAGCTGGGGATCTCCTCACCTGGAGAAGCGGCCGCGGCGAAGGTCGCTGCCGGGAAGATCAAGGAACTGGGCAAGATACTGGGGCTGTTCTGGAAGGACGAAGCCGAGGCCGAGGCGGTCCCGGAGGAGATCACGGAGCTCGTTAGGAAGAGGGAGCTGGCACGCAGGAACAAGGATTGGAAGTCTGCCGACGACCTCAGGGCGCAGATCGACGCCAGAGGCTACGTGGTCGAGGACAGGCCCGAGGGGCCGATTCTGCGCAAGAAGTAGCCGCCGTGGTTCCCGGTGTGCCGTCGGTGCGCAGGCGCACCCGGACGGGGAATGAGCGGTGACGAACGTTCAAAGGAGAAGTGACGGGTGTCTGAGGAAGTATTCCGGGCCATTGAAGAAAGGTGGAGCTGCAGGGCCTTTGAGAGCACTCCGCTTGAACAGGAAACGATCAAGCGGCTTCTCGGAGCCATGCTCAGGGCACCTTCGGCTGGAAACGCACAACCCTGGCACTTCTATGTGGTAACAAACGAGTCGACAAGGAAAAACCTGTCTGAAGCTGCTTACGGACAGCAGTTTGTCCGGCAGGCGCCGGTCGTCTTTGTTGTGTGCGTAGTCCTGTCGAAAGCACAAGCCGCCTACGGGCAGAGAGGGAGTAGCCTCTACTGCCTCCAGGATACTGCCGCCGCGGTAGAGAATCTGCTTCTCGCCGCTGAGAGCATGGGCCTGGGGTCATGCTGGGTCGGCGCCTTCGATGAATCACGGGCGGGCAAGGTTCTTGGTCTCCCCTCTCACCGGAGACCCGTCGCCATGGTGCCCGTGGGCAAGCCGGCGGCTCCCAAAACGCGGACCCGACGCGAATCCGAAGAAAAGACGGTGACATGGGTGCGGTAACGCTGAGCTGGCGTAGCTCAACGGTAGAGCTCCTCACTTGTAATGAGGAGGTTGGGGGTTCAATTCCTCTCGCCAGCTCCAGGATGTACGTGGATTGCCCCGGTGGCTCCGACCCGGTAAGCGGGCACAGGAGGTTACGGGCCAGTTTGGGGTTGAACAAGCAGCGACTTTCTGGCAGAATTTGGCGCCATCAATGGAGTGGAGGGGTTCCCGAGTGGCCAAAGGGAACAGACTGTAAATCTGTCGGCGAAGCCTTCGGAGGTTCGAATCCTCCCCCCTCCACAGGAGATCTCTTCTCCTTCACCTGCCAGAGCGTGTCGTAACGTAGTGTCTCGCCCGCGGAGGAAATCGAGTTGAGCAGGGTATCGGTGAACCCTTTCGCTCTCGGTGCTGCGCTTGTGGACAGAGCCGTAGAGTTGGGATGGGTTGAGATCGAGTCAGACGGCAGGCGGAGTGCCTACTACATCACGGAGGCGGGAAGCGAAGGGCTTGAGGAATTTGGCGTGAAACTCGAGAAAGCACTGCAGGTTGCCGTGCTCCCCGAGAGAAACGGTCCCGGCCTCCGGAAGAGCGTGTCTTTTGGCCCTCCTCCCGGGGCTACGGGTGAGCCCGGACAGCACGGTATGAGGCCGTACGCGCCGAGCCCGCGCGGTCCCAGACCTGAGCCCTCGAGATTCCACGGCTCCAAGCCCCGCCCCCGTGGACAATCCAGGACGGGCGGCAAGCGCCCGCACGATCGGCACGGCGACAGGCGAGGAGACAGGGGCGGCCAGGGAAGGGGCAACAGGTAGGGTGCCGTAACTGCTGTCGATATATTGGGTTATAGGAGCGGGAGTAGCTCAGTGGCTAGAGCGTCAGCCTTCCAAGCTGAGGGTCGCGGGTTCGAATCCCGTTTCCCGCTCCATTCGCCCATATCGAGGTGACGGTGGCCCATGCCTGCACGCCTGTGCCTCTCGGGAGACTCCCTGGGTCGGGGTGCGGCAGCGTGTCCAGGCGAGAAATGGAAAAAAATCCGAAAAAATCCCTTGACAGGTCTCGTCTTCTGTGTAAAATTCTAATTTTACATATCTCCGGATGTGGCTTTCTAGAGGGACAAGCCTGAGGGTGGGCTTTAATTTCTTTTTTTTGCTCCTCACCTCGCCTCATGGCCACTTCGGTTTAATTCCCCTCGATGCGCGCAAACACGGAAGGGGAATGCTTTTGTCTCGATGCCCGCGTAGCTCAGTTGGTAGAGCATTTGCATGGTAAGCAAAAGGTCACCGGTTCGATTCCGGTCGTGGGCTCACCAGAGAAAAGAGCTGGCAGCTTTGCCCGACCACAGGCTTTGGGTCTTCAGCGCGCACATTCATAGAATCCTTGTTGAGCGG
>JAZDPI010000285.1:0-6420 GCA_043797775.1 Candidatus Eiseniibacteriota bacterium | reverse complement strand
CGACTCCCGCGAGCCGAACGTCCCGGTCGACCTTAAAACGCTCTCCGGCCAGGGCACAATCTCGCCTTCACAGATATTGACCGACACGAACGGCCGCTTCCAGGTCGAGTTCTCTTCGCTTGTGGCGGGGCTGGCAGTGATCTCCGACTCGGCAGAGTACGCGGGGCAGAAACTCACGACCAACTCCGTGACTGTGACCGTAATCCCCGGTCCGGCCGCGTCAGTGAAGCTCTCGTCGCAGTACGGCGCCGTCTATCCCGGTCTGCGATTCAAGATAGAGGCCCAGATTACCGACGAGTTCGGGAACGCAGTGAGGCAACCCGGTGTTTCCGTCTCTCTTTTCTCTTCTCCTCCCGGAAAGCTCTCCGAGCTCACCACTCCCATTGTGACCGACGAGTGGGGACTCGCCGCCGGCTTCGCCACGGCTGCTCCCTCCTGCGGAACGCTCGAGATCGCGGGTAGCTCGCCGTTCGCCGTGAGCCCCGTCACCATTTCCATCGAGGCCGACCTTATCGCCGTGGACGAACCTGCCCCCGAGACCGACCCGCGACATCACAGCATCTCGGGGATGGACCTCACGGGACTCTACGTCAGGCTGGAAGGCGACACCGTCAGGATCAACGTTCCCTTCAGATCGGACTGGGACGCGACTCACATAGGAGTAATCCTCGAAACGAAGAACGACGCAGACGGACTCTTGAGCGACGCTTTCAGATTCCCGGTGGTCTTCGAGCATCCCTTGAGGCCCGACTTCATTTTCACGGACAAGTTCCGCACGAACTCGGACGGGGACGCGGCGAACGACTACGCCGATTTCCGCCGGTGGGCGGGTCCAGGTGTCGACAGCTTCTGGGACCTCGTGGCCGAGGTGTGGACCACGGACGGTGCGAATCCGAACAAGAACGCCGCTTCCTGGACGAGGCACGACGGCACCGGGCTTCAATTGGCCATACCAGCGTCTGTCGTCGGAGTCTCGACGGGCAGCGAGATAAGGGTACAGGCCTATTGCATGGACGAGTCCGGCACGAAGCGAACGGCCTTCGATTCGTGCCCGCACGACAGCACTCACAACATGGTGGGCAACTGGTGGGAGACGTCGGGCGATACCGTGAGACTTCATTATTACGCCTCTGCGACTCTGACGCCTCTGCCGCTGGCACCGCTTATCACCGGGTTCACGATTTCGTCCTTCGCCGGCCCGACGGGAGAGATGGTCCTTCTCGCGGCCTCCCTTACCGCCAGAGAGGGCGGGATCGGCGACGTGACGGTGGATTTGAGTCCGGTTCTCGGGAGCGCCGTCCAGGCCCTGTACGATGACGGCACACACGGCGACGTGACCGCCGGAGACCTCGTCTTCTCCTACGCCTTCGGAGTCACCGCGGCGACGCCGGGCGGCGTGCACGTGCTCACGGTTACGGCCAGGGACGCGAGCAACCGCTCGAAGGCCACGACGAGCGGCGTCCTCGAGATTGCAGGAGAGACGGTCGTCCTCAGAACCTTCGACGACGCCGTGGGAGACGATCACGGCCCCAATCGCTACGGCCAACCGGGCCTCTACTACACCTATCCGACGAATCCGGTCTTCTTCCCCGGTTCCTTCGACCTCAAGAGGGTGGAGGTAATCGACGAAGGCGATTGGATCGACTTCAGAATCCTGGTGGGGGACATCACAAGTCCGGACGAGCCCAACGCTCCGGATTGGAACGCGTTCTACCCCTCTCCGACGACCTGCCGCATTCCGGAGAGAGTGGACTTCAATCTCCAGAATCTTGCCGTGTTCATCGACAGCGAAAAAGGTGGGGCCACTACGGCTCTCCCTAACAGGTACGCCGACATCGGCAGGTGGGACGCCTGGGAATACGCGCTGGTGGCCGAAGGCTGGTGGAAGGGTCTCCTCGTCTCAAACGGCTCCAGCGACCCCTATTCCTGGACGAAGAACAAGGCCGACACCGATTTTTGGTTCTGCACGAATCACGTCGAGAATTCCGTCGACATGCACGTGAGAAAGGGGCTCCTGGGCAATCCGTCGGCGGACGACATCAGGCGGTGGGACATCATCGTGACCATGTGTTCCCACGACGGAAACTCCACGGACGAGAACTTCGGGGCGGTTCGGTGGGTCAACGAAGGCTCGTCCAGCGAATGGCAGTTTGGAGGAGGCAGAAACGGGGAGTCGGGCAGGGAGAGGGACGCCAACATCATCGACGTCGCCGCCTCCGCGGGCCTGGGGAAGCTGCCTGGCGTGTCGCAGGACACGATGCTCGACTACACGACTCGCGCGGCCAACGATAGATTCAACGCCGGCCTCGTCGCGGTAGCGCCGGAGGCTTCCAGGTTCGAAGACTACGCGCCGCCTGCTATTCGCGGCCTTCCGACGGACGGCATGGCCATCACGCAGTGGTTCGCCATGAAGAACGCCCCGCTTGTCATAGGGACCACCATCACGGATGACGACGAAGTCGCCGAGGCATCGCTGAGATGGAGGCCGCTGCGCGGGACCTTCTCGGAGCCGCTCAGGATGTCACGTCTTCTCGAGGACCTGTGGGCGACGGACATCGAGCTCTCAACGCTCACCTCTGCCGTTAACCCCGTCGAGGGGAAGCTCTACTTCGAGGTGCAGTTGAGCGCCAAAGACCGCTCAGGGAACTCGGCCGAAAGCAGAATCTTCACGGTCGAAGCAGACACCCTCCAGGTAGAAGAGCATGTCCTTGCAGACATAGGGCAGTACGACGACCCCCTGGCCGCGACGTTCGTGCTTCAGGGGGTGCCCGGCGTCATTCCGGATGGTTCCTCGTTCGTGATTCCAGACACGGTGCTTCGCGATCCGAACAAGGCCTACGATCTTGTGTTCACTTCGCTCGGCACGGTGGACGTCTCGCAGTTGTCGCGCGAGACGGGGCCTTTCATCGGCGTGGCCCGCAGATTCACGATACTCGAGCGGGACACCGGTGAGGCGGCCGGGACCGGTGAGCCGCTTTCCCAGTTCACGTCGCCGCTGTCGTTCCACGTTCATTATCCTTCGTACGCGGCTCGGGGCCGCGATACGAGAGGATTTGCCGTCTACAGGTGGCAGGACGAAGCGAGCAGGTGGATTCTACTCGGAGGGAACGCGGTTTCGCTGCCCGGGCTCGTGAGCATAGAAACTCAGGACGGCGGAACGTACGGCATTTTCGCAGATCGGTTCTCGTTTGATTCGAACAAGAATCTTTCTTCCATCCTGATATCGCCCAATCCCTTCTCCCCTAACGGCGATGGGCTCTACGAAAATACGCGCGTCTCCTTTTTCTTACAGAGGCGGGCAAGCGTGCTCATCGAGATCTACGACATGGCGGGCCAGCTCGTTCGCAGATATCCGCGGAAGAGCTTCGAGCAGACGGGGAGAATAGAGGGCCTCGTGTGGGACGGGAAGGACTCCGAGGGCAGGGTCGTGCCCTACGGAATCTACATAATCCGCATCGAATCCATCGAGCCTCAGTACTCCGACAGGGCGGAGAGATTTAACAAGGCCGTGGTGGTGATCAAATGAACGGTGAGTGCATGACATTCTTGCCTGGGCGAAGGAGCCCCGCTACGCCGGCCTCGAGCCGTTCTTTCGAGCCGCGGAGGCGGCTCGCGCTGGCGGTGCCGTTCGGTCTTGCGCTGGTTCTTGCCGCCGTGTGCGCGTTCACCGCCCCGGCGTTCGCCAATTTCATCAATCCGGACGTGGGAGCGAGACCGCTTGCCATAGGCGGGGCCTTCGTCGGGGTCGCCGACGACGCAAACGCCGTCGTGTGGAACCCGGCCGGTCTCACGCAGAAAGTGTCTCTCGAGGCGACGGGCATGATAAACCGCCTCTACTCCGTGGATGGGCTGCGGAACGACTACTTCGCTATATCCAAGACGGTGGGGGCCGGGAAGACGGCGGTGGGATTCGCGTGGGCGCGCACTTCTCTCGAGGACATCTACAGTGAAGACAACATGTTCTTCTCCGTTGCTCGCGAAATCAGAAGCGGGGTGTCCGCCGGCCTGACGCTCAAGCGCTTCGGCGTGTCCGCGCCGGGCTACGAGTACTACAACGACCCGAACTTTAAGGGTGACGACGATGCCTGGAGCGCCGACGTGTCGCTCTTCTACAGAAGAGGCGACATGCGGGTGGGCCTCTCGGCCAGGAACCTGGTGGAGCCCGAGCTGAGCCTGATATCCACCACGGAGTCTCCCGACAAGGTCCCGCGAGAGTTTGCGCTCGGCGCTTCGTACGTGTTCAGAGGCACGATGCTTCTTGCGGGCGAGGTGCGCACCAAGCATTTCGTGCCTGGCTACTATGATTCGAAGGTTTCATTCCACGGCGGCACGGAGGTCTGGTTCTACGACGCCTTCGCACTGAGGGCCGGCTTCGACGGTGGCCGTCCGACCGTGGGGTGGGGTCTTTCCGTGGCTCCGGTCAGCGTGGATATATCACTTCTGTCTGCCGGAAGGATAGGGAATGTCTACAGATTATCGGCGTCGCTCAGATTCTAGGTGTCGTGGAGGCGTGGCACCGTCCGTACCGGCGCTGAGACGAAAGATTCGCGCGCCGGTCGCGCCGTCACTGCGAAGGCCGGGTGCGGTGGCGCTTCTCTTCGTGGCGTGGGCGCTCCTCTGTCTCCTGGCCCCGGCATCCACCTACGCCGTGTCGTCGTTGGAAGGATACTACGAGACCCAGACCGAGCTGAACGGCCAGGACCGTTCCTGGGGCGTGAGCAATCCGCGGCACTACTTCGAGCTCAGGCTCAGGACGACGCCCTGGCCCGACGTCGAGGGCTTTCTCAGGCTCAGCGCTGAGTCGAGCAGATGGAAGAACTACAAGATCTACAACCTTGCATTCGGGCACGAAGGCCACGTGAGGATGAAGTGGCCGAACGCCGAGGCCGTGCTCTTCTCTCAACAGAACAGGTTCTGGTTCTCCGAGCCTCTTCTCGAGATAGTGAATCCCGACAGGGTGAAGGACGACGACTGGGGTCCCCGCGCGCAGGGCGTGAGACTGGACGTCTGGGGATTGAAGAAGGTTACGGGTGTCGCGTGGTACAGCCAGAAGCGAAACGGCGAGGACGCCGTTGCTCTGAGGCTCACACGGCCTCTGCTGCGGAACAGGGTCGTCCTGGGGACGACGGCCGCGAATCACAATTTCGGGACCGGCGTCCGTAGTTACGACAGGGTCGTCGCGGCCGACGTCGAGTTCGCGATGGGGGAGATTCTCCCGCCGCTTTCGCGGTTCGGAAGGGTCACGTGGGTCACCGAAGCAGGCCGGAACGTATCCGGCTGGGTAGACGACATGCGGAATCCGCTCATAAACGGCTTCAAGACCGAAATAAGAGACTTCTCGGTCGGCGATTTCTACAACATAGCCTCCTACCAGTACTACGAAACCGACTTCTACACCGGCCTCTCCAACAGGGAGAGCGACGACGACTATAAAGGCTACTACGTGGAGACCAACTACAGAGTCCCCACCAAGGCCATCAATCTCAAGGCGTCGAGATACGACTACGAGGCTTTCAGGCGCAAGGACTCCAGGGACGAGCTGTGGAGGAAGACGCAGAATCTCGGCGAGATCTACGTGGAGTTTGTGCGCGGCTTCACCGCCAAGGCCGAGTACAGACGCTACAGGGACAACAACGGCGCCTATCCCAACTTCTTCTTCGAGGTGGCGGGTGAGAACAGGCTCGCCAGAATCCGCACGCAGCTTAGGGTCAAGGACATAAGCACGGAGTATCAACTTGAAGCTTACGGGTTCGAGATGAGCGTCAACGTTACGGACAAATGGAAGTTCTACTCCAGGGTCATGAACGTCAACGTGCCGATCCAATCGAGGCAGACCGTCTTCCTGCAGCTACGCTATCTCGGCTGGAATAACGGAGAGGCCTTCGTGGAGTTCGGTAATCCCTGGCACAGCGACTATCTTGTCAATGACGACGACTTCGTCCAGTGGTCGGGTAATACCGGCATAGAGAGATACGTGAAGTTGTTCCTGAAGCTAACCTATTAACGTGTTGTTTTGAAAACGGTTATGTGACTGAGAGTTATGCGCCAGGAAACCTGATACCCCGCCGATTCTGAGCGCGCCGGAATCAGGGATCATGCGACTGCAAATGACTAATCAAGGAGCCTGAGAATGCTTGCGGTGAGAAAGACGAATGCGGACGAGAGACGCCCTCGGCCGTACAAGAGAGAAGTTGCGAGAAACGCAAGGACGATGGAAACCAGGACAAACCGCCCCCCCGGCAGCCGGCACCTCGCCGGCCTGGCCCTTCTCGCGGCGTTGCTCGTGCTCCTTGTGCCCGTCGCACACTCGCTCGCCGGCGTGTCAAAGACGGCCGCGGGGCTCGAATTCACTTACGAAGATCCGGGCGCAGGCACGGTCAGCCTTGCAGGCTCATTCAACAACTGGAGCGCGAACGCCGC
>JAZDPI010000278.1:0-4766 GCA_043797775.1 Candidatus Eiseniibacteriota bacterium | reverse complement strand
AAATGAGGGTTTTCTACCTCACGCTCGGAGGAAACGATTGGCCGGAGGGCCCGGAGGCTTTCAAGGGTGCCCTCAACCTCACGAAGCTTGAGATTTCCAACGGATTGCGCCAGAGGATCGACCCCTCTCTCCAGATGGGTCTTTATCCGGCGCTTGCCGCCTCGTCGAACGGAAGCTCGGGCCTGCTGACCCGGATCATAGGCATGGAGAAGGAAGGCCCGCTCGTTTACGTCGAATACGCGACGGCCACCGAGCGCCGCATCAACGGGTACTTCTTCCCCTCGAGGTGCAAGGAGCCCAAAGTGGTGCGTCTTATTGAAAGAGAGAATCTATTCCTTGCCAACAAGATCTTCTTCACATATCCTGACGTCCAGACCGTTTATCTGCGCAGGGTATGCGACAGTTTCCTTTCCGACATAGTCATAGATAGGTCAGATGAAGGCTCCCGCTCGCCCTTTTCCCTTACCAATTCCTCGCACTAGGTCACGAAACGCGCACCGGATCACTCTTCTCCGACGCACCGGCATTCTCCGCGGCCTCTTTGATTGTGCGCGCGGGCGTTCCGAGCGCACGCGCAGTCTTTTCGACCATTCACACGGCGTTCTCGACCTTGCGAGAAAGGGGGTTTGACGTGGAAGGCTCCGGCGAAATGAAGGGCCGCGCACGAAATGGCGGCCCCCGCAGTAGCGGCCCCGGCAGTGGCGGCGCCGAAAGGAAGAGGGCCACGATCCTGATCGTCGACGACGAGCCCGAAATCCTCCGCACTCTGGCCGGACTGCTCGAGGACGAGGGCTTCAGCGTCCTCACGGAAGCCTCTGCAGAGGAGGCTCTGTGCACCGTGAAAGAAAAGCACGTGGACCTTGCGCTCCTTGACGTCTATCTGCCGGGCATGACCGGTCTCGACTTCCTCAAGAGATTGAGACCCGACTTCCCTGAGCTCTCCGTCATTGTGATGACGGGCCAGGGAAGCTACGAGGCAGCGTTCACCGCGATGAAGCTCGGGGCGTACGACTTCTTCGAGAAGCCTCTCTCGCCTGAGAGGCTCATCGTCTCCATAAACAACGCCCTTCGGGCCGCCCGCATCAAGGCCCATCGTGACGAGCTTCTCCGAGTCGAGCGTGACGACTTCACGATGATCGGCGAGTCGGCGCCTATGCGGAAGCTCTCGGAAGAGATTGGCCGCGTTGCGCCGGCCGAAGGCAAGGTGCTCATAACCGGCGAGAACGGCTCCGGAAAGGAGCTTGTCGCGCGCGCCATCCACGAGAAGAGTCCGAGAAAGGACTTCCCTTTCGTCAAGCTCAACTGCGCGGCGATTCCGAAGGACCTCGTGGAGAGCGAGCTTTTCGGGTTCGAGAAGGGTGCGTTCACCGGCGCGATGGCCGCAAAGAGAGGAACGCTCGAGCTCGCCGACGGCGGCACCCTTTTCCTCGACGAAGTGGCCGACATGTCGCTTGAAGCTCAGGCCAAGTTCCTGCGCGCGGCGGAGTTCAATGAGTTCGAGAGAGTCGGTGGAACGAAGACCATCAAGTTCGACGTGAGAATCATTGCCGCCTCCAACAAGAATCTCAAAGAGGAGATGCGCAAGGGTACATTCAGGGAGGACCTCTTCCACAGACTCAACGTGCTCCCGATCGAGGTCCCTCCGCTCAGAGAGCGAAGTAGCGACATACCGCTCCTCGCCCCGCACTTTCTCAGGAAGGCCTCGCTCGACAACGCCAGGGAGGAAAAGACGCTCTCCCAGGGCGCGCTCGAGCTTCTTTCGGAGTATTCCTGGCCCGGAAACGTACGCCAGCTCAAGAACCTCATGGAGAGAATCGTGATAATGAGCGATTCGGCCACGCTCTCGCGCGAGGAGCTACTCGCGCTGTGCCCGGATTTGAGTGAGCCGGCCGGGGGCGCGCAGGGGGCGGCGCGTGGGGCCGCGCAGGGGGCAGAAGGCTACGCGGACAGAACCGTACATCGTCCGAACCTCAGCGCGTCGGGGCCGGCACGTGGCCCGGCACCCTGGGTGCCGTCGGACCTTCCTGCCGCCAAAGGCGCGGGACACCTGGCGGCCGGCGCGGACCTGAAAACAACTCTTTCCCAGGCCGAGGAGGCCGCCATACGCCACGCCCTCCGGCAGAGCTCCTGGAACGTCACCGATGCCGCCCGAAGGCTCGGCATAGACAGGGTCACCCTTCACAAGAAAATGAAGAGACTCGGGATCGAGAAGAAAGTTCTCGACGAGTGAGCCTCTTGCTGTTGCGGCCGTGCGGAGGGGTCGGTGAAGGTTGTCCTCGACACGAATGTCTTCATCTCCGGGATATTCTTTGGTGGCTCGGCGGCCGAGATTATTTGTAGACTTCTCGCCTGTGTCCGACGCGAAGGACAAGGACTTCATTACCTAGAATTGTGTAGATGACGCGATAGTCCCCCGCACGATACTTCCTCAGACTCGCGAACCTGCCCCTTAGAGTCGGATAGGATTCTGCGTTCTTCGCCAGGTCCTTCTCGAGCCGTCTCAGTAGCTTCCCGGCTTCGACCTTGCTCAGCTTCGCAAGGTCGCGTGAGACGGACTTCTTGTAGACGATGTTATAAGCCAAGGGATTTCTTGAGCTCTCTTCCCGAAATCAGGGGATCGGTCCTGTCGTGCAAACGGTCGAGCGCTATCTGAAGGTCGGCGTGATCTTCAAGATACGACTCGACGGCTTTCTGGACGATGTAAGATCTGGACCTGTCCGTCTCTCTGGCAACTCCCGCGAGCTTCCTCGCGAGGTCGGCCGGGAGTCTTACGGAGATCGGTGTAGTCATAGTGAACCTCCTGTATTCTCTGTATTACATTGTACACTATATCCTGTCTCCGCCCAAGCCCCTTTCTGAGGGACGCTGACTCCCGTTCTTTGACATCAGACGTGGGGCAGGCGTAACCGATGGAGGGCGGCCTGAGCGTCGCTCGGCGGATGGCTCCGGCGTGAGGGGGGTCGCTCCGCACAGATTTGTCGACGAGTACTTGCGGTGATGCCCTGACCGGCAGGAGAGGCAAGTCCAGCCTCACGCACATGTGTGGCTGGAGGGCAACAACTGTCTTGCCAGAGTGACACACGGCTCCGCGCGTCGGGCTCTCGCCGGGGACACGCCCAGCTGCCGGTTCGAGGTCCCACGCTCATGCCCCGCGCAACCTCCTGCAATTTCAGGCGTTAGCCCAGGCCTCGGCGCCCCCCCCCATCCTCAAGGATCCCCACCGAACCCGTGGCACACGAATTGCTCGTGCGCAAGGCGGAGGTGATACGCATGCGAACTATCCCTGTTAGCTCGCGAACTCTGAGTTGGGAGATCATCATCGGCCCGCTCATTGCGCTCGCGCTTCTCTCGTCTCTTCTCCTGGTGAGCCTGGTCCTGTGCCCACCGGCCTGGTCCGCGCCCGCGGCCAAGCCCGAGGTTTCGCCCGCCAGGCCCACAGTCGCTTCGCAGGCCAAACCGACAGCCGAACCCGCTGCGCAGACAGTAGGCACGGACACCATCTCCGTGTCCGATCTCGTGGAACCTGAAGCCGAGATCGAAGCGGAAGCAGAAGTCGAGGGAGAGATCCTCCTCGAGAACGGGCCCGGCGTCGAGGTTCGCTTCGGAAACACCCTCAGGGCTTTCCCGCTCAGCAGATCGGGTGAGGAAGTGGGATACGAGGGCGGCCTGGCCGCCACGTTCGACAGGGTGGACGGCCTCAGCCTCTTCCTGGAGCAGCGTTTCGACCACCCCACGAAGCTCTACCCGACCGTCGGGCTTAAGACCGGCTACGGCTTCGACAGCGAGAGATGGAAGTACTGGATGGATTTCGAGCAGCCTCTCTTCTCGAAGGAGAGCTTCTCGTTCGGGTTCGCCGTGTATCGCATAACGGAAACCTTCGACAGAGAAATCAGCGGCGACGTCGAGAACTCACTCACTTCTCTATGCTTGAAGACCGACTACCGAGACTACTTCGAGCGCGAAGGGGCCCTGGCGTTCGCGAAGCAGAAGTTCTGGCACTACAACACCGTTTCAGTCCAGTATTCGGAAGAGAACCACAGATCGCTGGACGTAACGTCAAAAGGATTCTTCTACAGGCACAGCCGCGACTTCCGTCTCAATCCCCCGGTGGACGAAGGCAAGTGGAAGATCACGAGTTTGGCCTACGAGTTCAACACCACCGGCGACGACCTGATACGGCCGATGGAGATCAAGAAGAGAGTCGAGTACGAGAGGGGCGTCAACAACGACGTCTCCGATTCTGAATACACAAGGCTGGCCGCAGACGTGAGAGCGTATCTCAGGCTGAGCCCAGGCCAGAGGCTTGCCGTCCGGCTCATGGCAGGCGCGACCCCCTCGGGCACACTTCCCTTCCAGAAGGAGTTCGCCGTCGGCGGGTTGGGCACGCTCAACGCGCACGCGTACAAGGAATTTCGTGGCGACCACATGTTCCTGGCCAACCTCGAGTACGGGATCGCAACCGTCAAGAGGTTCGAGCTAATCCTGCTTGCGGACGTCGGCAAAGCTTGGTACGGTAGCAACGCAACGAAGGATCAAAGGCTCGAGTTTGACGCAGGAATAGGAATCGGAAGAGAGGAAGGGCTGAGACTCTTCATCGCCAAGACCGTGCGAGAGACGGACTCGAAGGCGGTCTGGGTGCTGAGGCTGCAGAAGCCTTTCTGAGTGGGATCCCTTGGCTCGGGCCCGGGTGAGATTTTCCGATCCGAGTGGCATCTCCCGGCCTGAGTGAAGTCTTCCAACCTGAGTGGGGTCGTCCAGAAAACCGT
>JAZDPI010000259.1:0-2369 GCA_043797775.1 Candidatus Eiseniibacteriota bacterium | reverse complement strand
CTCGAAGTACGTCGAGGTCAGGTCGTACAGGTACAGGGTATCGTCGAGATTGAAGAGAGTCTTTTCCCGTTCGGCCAGCTCCTTCTCGATCCGGTCGCGGTTCGGATGGAGCTTGTCCAGGTTGCGGTAGAGAACTCGTCGTTGAGCATGGAAAAATCCGTGTGCAGAATGTCGCCGATCGCGGTGCGACGGATCCAATCGGGCATGGCGTGCTCGGACAGCGGAAAGATCAAGCGGTTCAAGGTCATCAGTTCACTGAGCGTGCGCGCTCGATCGGACAGCCCCGCAGCGCTCAGGATCCGGTCGAGCCCCAACTGCTGCCACATCTGGTGACCCACGTGGACCGGTCCGGCCTCACGAGCTTCTTCAATGGCGACGCGATCGGTCGCTACCGCGGCGACCGGCTCGGCGCTCGGGGTCGCCTTGCGTCGCCCGCGCACCTTCTCAATGAGGGACTCAACCTCGGCCCCGGCGGGCTCGAGCGAACCCTGACCCCGCACGCCCGCCTCGATCTTGTGAGCCAGCGCCCGCCAGTGTTCGCGCGGACCCGGGGAGAGCGAGCCGAGCGAGCAAATGATCCGCTGGCGCGGACCCTTGGGAGTTTGGACGGACTCGACGAGGAGGTAGTTGGTGTAGGTTTTGCCCTTATGCACCTTGATGGTCTTTCGAATGTACATAGGACACTACTTACCATTACTTCTCTTTCATGTCAACACAAAAATAGATGGCCATTCGTCACTATTTTGCCCCTTTCAAAAGACCGGCGTTGACAACAAAGAAGTTGGCCGGGCCAAGGGGCCACAAAAGCGAGAAAACAGTCCGAAAGTGTGGAAGTTGGGCTAAGCGGTTCACAGATTCTTTCGATTCTATCGCGTGCAGCCTTATAAGGGCTGCAGTTGGAGTCAGTACATATTACAGCTACATCCGCTTCGATAGATTCACGACGACCGATTCCCTGACAGAGCCTTCTTAGTTTGGATTCCAGAACAGCCCGACCTCCAGAACTGCAAAGAATTCTCGCCTCGATTGCTATGCCAAGTTGTGTCGCTATCTTGCAGACACGTGGGTATGCCAATGACTCCAGTACGCACTACCGGTTGTGACGTCGCCTCGGTTTTCGTCCCCGGAGGCCTTTGACCATTGATGCATAGGGTGCCGGCTCAATCGAAACGGCTTGTTCGAGAAGCCGGTAGAACAACTTTCCACGATGGCGCGATGTACGGCGGTTGAAGCGAAACGTGAACTCATCAAGGTAGTAGTCGAGATGGTCGCGGCTGACGGCGCCCTGATGAGTCCCCAGCAGCCAGCGCTTGAGAAGAGAGGCAACACGGTGCACCCGTGGCAAGACCGGGACAGCATCGGCGGATTCCCCTCCCCGGAGAAGAACCCGCACATCGTGGCGGTATCCGAGGCGAGGCAGATTGGCGTAGCTCGGCAAGCCGTCTGTAATCACGACAGCACCGGGTTCGACAGCCTCCCGGACGAATGTCTCCAGGGCCTCCGCCGAGGAGTCTGCAACCCTCCGCAGACGAATCCGACCAATGGCTTGGCCCCTCACCTCTGCAGCAACAGCCACCAGGGCCTTCTTTCCAATGTGCCGTCGCCCTCCGCCGGGTTCGACGCCCCCTACAAGCGTCTCGTCTACCTCGACCTTCTCCGACAGGCGTTCCCGGCCCGGTCGGACCATGGCACGGCGGAGTTTGTGAAGCCAGGTCCACGCCGTGCGATAGCTTCCCAAGCCAAGCACCCGCTGAACCCCCAGCGCACTGACGCCGTTTTTCTGGGATACAACCCACCAAATGGCTCGAAACCAGAGCGTCAACGGCAATCGCGTGTCCTGAAAGATCGTCCCTGCCGTGACCGAGGCTTGATGCCCGCAGGTCGCGCACATCCACAGCCCCCGCTTCGTGCTCCAGGTCTTCTTGCCACTACACGATGGGCAGGCAAACCCATTGGGCCACCGCAGCCCTGCAAGATACTCGCGACAGGCCGGCTCATTGGCGAATCTCGTTTCCAGCTCTCGGAGTGTCCGCGGGTAGTCTTCCATACCCAGCGATACTACCGATGGGGGCTACTTGAGTCAAGGGCATACCCACGTGCAGACAAAAGGGAGAATGAATTGCTCGTGCGCGTTATCTTCCAAGAAAAGCAACAATCTAAGCATCAAACTCACCTGAAATAACTCTTCTTGATAATGAAGTAGTCTCTCTCGACTCCATCAGATCGTCCTCTATTTGAGAATCTCTATATAGTTCACCCTGACTTTCAAAGGGGGCAATTGAAGTCCTCGCATCTTTCTTTTTCACGGTATATAGCATCTTATCCTGGATGAGCTCTATCAAGGTTGGAGAGTGCGTCGTAATTATTAG
>JAZDPI010000247.1:0-7711 GCA_043797775.1 Candidatus Eiseniibacteriota bacterium | reverse complement strand
CAGTCGAAGTTCTGGCTCCCCAGAAAAAGCTCTTCGCCGTCCACGATGAAGTATTTGGCGTGCATTATGCCGCCGGCGAGACGCGCCATGTCGATTTTCCTTACCTCAACGCGCTTCTGACCGGCGAGCCAGTCAAGCCGTTCCGGATATGTGCGGTACATGCGGGCGTCCACCACGAATCTCACGCATACCCCGCGCTTCGTGGCTCGCACGACTGCCTCGATGACGTCAGAAAGGGGCTCGCCAGGTTCATCCGACACGTAGAATTGCGCAAGGTCCAGAGTGTTCTTCGCCCTGTCTATCATTTCGAGCCAGACTTCAAGCGCGTTTCGTATTCCTGCGTTGTCAAGGTCCGTCTCGATCGGGACGCTCTCGACGATCTCGAACTCCTCGATCGCCAGGGAGAGTACATCAAGCCGACCACCCATCGCGGCAGGGGCCGCCTTCGGTGTAGTCGCCGCTCCAGCAGTTGCAGCGGTCGCCGCGCAGAAACTGCCGCGCGACAACGACAAACCGACTGCAATCAACAGTGTGCCTGCGCAGGTTCCGAAGAGTCTGCAAAACGCTGATTCGCGTGTATTCATGACGTCTCCCGTTCCTCTCTTGCCTTCAATGGCTTGTGAACTATGTCCCGGCCCGGCTTACGCGGACCCCGGCCTGGCTGACGTGCGTCGCACCCTCGGGTCTCTTCCTATCGGGCTCCGACGGCTTGAAGATATATCGCCGCTTCCTCCTGCCCATCAAGGCCGATCAGCTCATTGACTGCGGCGTCAAGGAAGGCGCCGACCGTGACAGAGCCGAGCCCCAGCGAAACGGCCTCCAAACAAATGCTCTGAGAAATGTGACCCGCTTCCATGTAGACGTATCGGAAGCCTCTTTCGCCGTACTTGCTCCGGGTGCGATCAAACACGGCCGAGAGAACGAACGTCACGGCCGACCCGGCCAGAGACTCCTGCTTGAGCCCGGCGTCTGAGATGGCACCCGCGAAATCCCCGCGCTTTACCTGTTCCAGACCGTGGCGTCGTACGGAATAGTGGTAGATGCCCTGCGCGAGACCCTCCACTCTGTTTGCCACGACGTAGATTTCGAACGGGTAAAGGGCGCCAGCCGAAGGTGCCGGCCTCAGGGGCGTGCCCTCGTCGCCGCCGGTCATGCCCTGGGCACTGAAAAGAAGCTCTGAGAGCTGGGTGAGAGTAATCGGCTTCACGGAGAAGGCGCGGACGGAACGCCGCTGTCTGAGCGCGGTTTCGACGGCAAGCCCAGTGTGCGCAGGCTCAGGAAGCTCTATGAAGGGCGCGCTCGGATAGTCTTTGAAGCGAGGCGGCATGGCGGGCTTTTCAACACCACGGTCTGCCGCGGCTCCTCCCCAAGTGAGGGAAGTCTCGTCGTGGAATCTTTCTCCTATGGTAAGTTGCCGCTCAGCAGCGACTGTAGCGGGCGCCCGCTGTAGGAGAAAGCAGGCAAGCGTGACCAGTGACACCAACACCAGAACCGAGAGCGGCACCAGGATTGACAGCGGCAGTCTGGCGGCCGTGTACTGTCTCGAAAGTCGCCCGCGGCTTCCTCTCAGAATCCTCGGGATCGTCATGACCAAATCCCTCCTTTGGAAAAACTCGCTTGCAAAAGCCCGCGACTACCCTTAGAATATACTGGTTTTGGCTCTGATAGTGAACTCTCTAACGAGCAGGGTCGAAGGCTAGTACAACTTCAAGGGACCGTTCCTATGGCAACACATGGCGCTGGCATCCCGCCTGCCAAGGGCCGCTGTGTCCGCAGGCGAAGACTATCCCTTGGAGTTTTTTGTTTCTGGGACCGGGTAGCGCGCCGGAACGTCCGCAAGGAGAGAGCATGAAAGCCGTGAAGCTTCCCAAGGAAAACGTTTCTGAATTCATGCAGGCCACTGAGAAGACTGGCGAGATATGGGGGCCGGTCAGGCGTAAGTCTGGTGGGGCTCTGCCCGGCGGCGCTCAGTTTGCCGGCACTCAGCCCGGCGATGCTCATCAGGCCGGCGCGCCGAGAGTGGGCGCTCGCTCGGCCGCTGCTCAGCCGGCAGGCAGTCAGCTGGGTGCGGTAAAGACCAAGACCCCCGACCATATCTACGGAAGGGTGAGCGATTTCTCTGAGTTGGAGCCTGCGGTCACGAGAACGGTGATACCTGCAAAGATATTCTTCCACCCACCCCATTTCAACATGTTCAAGTTCAGCGAACACGGTTACTGTGAGGAACTGCGCGACGTCGCCTCCAGAATAGTCGTCGGGCTTCACCCTTGTGATATCCATGCCCTGCTCATCCTCGACAGGCTGTTCTCGAGGGACTTTCCGGATCCTTATTGGATCATGCGGCGGGAAAAGACCGTGGTCATAGGACACTCGTGTCTTCCTGACGAGAAGTGCTTCTGCCACTCCACGGGCACCGACGTCGTGGAAGAGGGTTTCGACCTGTTCTTCTCCGACCTCGACGAGTTCTACCTGGTCTGGATTGGCTCCAGCAAGGGCGACGACCTGATAAGGCTCAGGCCCGACCTCTTCATAGAGAAGCTCGAGCGAAAGGACATCGAGAGATTCATCGAGTGGAAGAAGTGGCGCGACGGCCGATTCAAGCTGAATCTTGACTTCACTGCTCTGCCCGACCTGATGGAGCTCATGTACAACGACGCCATCTGGGAGGACATCGCGTTGAGCTGTCTCTCCTGTGCGTCCTGCTCGATGGTCTGTCCCACCTGCAACTGTTACAACGTCTCGGATCACTACTACGTCCACAACGACGAGGGAGAACGCACGCGGTTCTGGGATTCCTGCATGTTGAAGGAATACTCGCTCGTGGCTGGAGGACACAATTTTCGACCCAAGAGGGCCGACCGCCTCAAGCTGTGGTACACGCACAAACTGCAAGCGTTCATGTCGGCATTCGGAAAGTACGCGTGCGTCGGGTGCGGCAGGTGCATCCTCACGTGTCCGGTTGAAATAAACGTCGAGACCGTGGCCCGTACTCTCAGGGGCGAGCCGGTGGAAGCCTTCTGGAAGAGACTGGCCTTGAAGGGGGCAAAATGAGCGAAGTCCAATACGTCAGGCACGCCGAGTATAACCCGTTCTATCCGGAAATGATGAGAATCGTGAGAACGCACGTTCTCACTGACGACGTGAAGATGTTTCAGGTGAGGCCCACCAGCAGGAAGACCGCTCTTTCTGTCGAATATCTTCCCGGTCAATTCATGATGGTCTCGGTAATCGGTGTGGGTGAAGCGCCCTTCTCGATTTCCTCCTCACCGTCCAGACCTGGTCTTCTCGAGTTTTGCATAAGACAGGCCGGAAGTCTCACCAATTCCCTGTTCACCTTGAAGGAAAACTCGTTGATCGGCGTAAGGGGTCCGTACGGGAACGGCTTTCCCATCCAGAAGATGGTCGGCCGCGACCTCATTATCGTGGTCGGTGGTCTCGGCGCCGCTCCCTTGCGTTCTCTTCTCCTCTACGTTCTCGACAACAGGGACATGTTCGGAAAGGTCAGCTTTCTGTGCGGCGCCAAGAAGCCGGCGGAGATGCTGTTCAGAGAGGAATTCTTGAGCCTCCGTCCGAGAGAGGACATCAACGTCCTGCTGGCCGTCGATGCCGACGACATCGGCAAGTGGCCGGAACACGTCGGTCTGGTCACGTGTCTCTTCGACCACGTGAAGGACGTCGACCCGGAGAACACGTACGCCGTGGTCTGCGGCCCGCCGGTGATGTACAAGTTCGTGATTAAGGAACTCCTCAAGTACGACATTCCGAAGAATCAGATCCTGATGACCCTCGAGAGAAGAATGAAGTGCGGCACCGGGAAGTGCGGCCACTGCGCCATTGATTACATCTACACGTGCCTCGACGGTCCCGTTTTCTCGTACTGGGACGTTCTGCACATGCGGGAATTGATATAGGTTTTAGCGAACTCGCCAGGGAGAGACAATGAGAAAAACCGGATTGAAGGCTGGAATCTACGAATTCACGGGTTGTGCCGGTGACGCGCTCACCGTGGTTCATTCCGAAGACGAGCTGGTGGATTTCTTCACCGTAGTCGACGTTGCGTCGTTCTCGATGGCCCAGAGGAACAACGTGGAGGGAAACCTGGACGTCGCGTTCATAGAGGGCTCCATCACGACCAGAGAGCAGGAGAAGAAGCTCAAGGAGATTGCGTCGAGGAGCAAGACGATCGTGGCGATAGGCACCTGCGCCTGCGTCGGAGGCCTCCAGTCAATGAATCTGGAGCTCGGCGGTTGGGAGGAGCGCTTCAAGAAGGTGTACGGAAGGGACAGGGTTCCGATTGTGGACGCTTTCGAATCCCAGCCCGTGGACAATTTCGTCCAGGTTCACTACTACGTGCCGGGATGCCCGATAGACGCCCGGCAGTTCTTCACCGCCTTCACCCGGCTCATCAACGGAAACCCTCCCGAGCTTTACGGCTTTCCGGTGTGCACCGAGTGCAAATGGAAGGAGAACGAGTGCCTCCTGCTCAAGGACATCCCGTGCCTGGGGCCCCTCACCGCCGCCGGCTGCCACGCGGCCTGCCCTGCACACAACCTGCCGTGCGTCGGATGCTGGGGACCTTACGAGGAAGCGAATCTGCTTTCTGAGTACCATCTCCTCCTCGAGAAAGGCTTCACGGGAGAGGAAATCAAGAGAAGAGTGAGGAATTTCGGAGGCAAGAAAATACTGGAGCATCTCAAACAGCTCGGGGGCAACAGGTAGAGGCCTGTCCTCTTGCAATCAGGAGAAGAAAGATGAAGCTCGAGATCGAAACGCTCGCGAGAATCGAAGGCCACAGCGGAATCCTCGTCGAAATGGACGGCAAGAAGGTGAAGAACGTTCAGGTCACCGTGCCTGAAGGCCCTCGTCTCGTGGAGGCGCTCACGGTCGGCAAGACTCCGGCCGAGGACATAAGCATCACGTGTCGCATCTGCGCCATTTGCACGCTCTCCCATCGCTACGCCGCCATCCGCGGCCTGGAAAGAGCGCTCGGAGTGAAGGTCCCCCTCAAGACTCAGCTCACCCGCACGCTGATGCACATGGGAGAGATGATTGAGAGCCACTCGCTTCACGTTTTTCTTCTCTCGCTTCCGGATCTCGTTAACCGCTCTTCGGCCATCGATCTCCTCGGCGACTTCAAAAACGAGGTGGTTATGGCGCTCAGCATAAAGAAACTCGGCAATAGGATAATGGCCGTCACAAGCGGAAGAATGATACACGGCGAGAATCCCGTCCTCGGGGGCTTCGGAAAGTTCCCTTCCCGGGAGGAGCTGCTCGAAATCAAGAGAGCCGCTGAGAGCTTCATTCCGGACGCCATCAGAACGCTGGACCTGCTCGCAACCTTCTCTCTGCCCGCCTACTTCGAGAGCGATACCGTCTTCATCGCATGCAAGCCCGAGGACGGCAAGTTCGGTTTTGTGAGTGACGTCATTGGAACTTCTACGGGTGAAGAGAGGAGCGTGGAAGAGTACAAGTACTTCACCAACGAGCGCGTCGTACCGCACTCGATGAGCAAACGTTCGTCGTACAAGGGAAAGCCGTTTTCGGTAGGCTCCCTGGCCAGAGTGAATCTACTCGGGGACAAGCTTCAGGGAGAAGCGGGCAAGTGCTTCAGAAAGCACTACGGGCCCAGATGGAAGACGAATCCGCTTTTCAACATCGCGGCCCAAGCCCTGGAGCTTCTTTACGCTCTTGAGGAAGTCCCGCGGCTGGCGGAGAAGATCGCCGAGCTCGAAGACCCGGCGATTGTGGTCCCGGCGAAAACGGAGGGGGAAGGAACCGGCGCCGTAGAGGCACCGAGAGGGACCCTGTATCATCACTATAGAATAAAGAACGGCCTCGTTGCAGAGACGGACATCATAACGCCGACCGCCCAGAATCTGGACGACATCGAGAGATACATAAGGCTTGCCGCCGAGAATTTCCCGGACGGCCCGAACCAGGACCTCGGGCTCACGCTCGAGACGATTGCACGGGCCTACGATCCCTGCATCTCATGCTCCACTCATCTAGTTGAAATCAGGCAGGCGGGAAGCGATGCCGGCACTGCCGATGGGCGCAGGTCGCCCGGTGCGACTGTGGATATCTCCTTTGGAGGCGTTCGTTCCCAAGACGTTCAGCTTGGTGGTGCCGGTGCTCGAAGCGCCCGCGCAGACTGGAGGGCCGATCTCCTTCGCCTCATGCAAGGCCCGACCCGGCCAATCTTCGTAGGCGTCGGGAACATCGATCGCTCAGACGACGGAACAGGCGTTGTCGTCGCCCAAAGGCTCAAGGCCACAGGGCACGGGAGCGTCCTTCTCGAGGAGAACTGGCACGAACTTGCCGATCTCTGCGACGGCACGACGCCCGTCGTGTTCATAGACGCTGCCGACTTCGGGGCCGCGCCCGGTGAGATAGCCCTTTTCTCCGCCGACCAGGCCCGCGCCGGGACCCTCACGACTCACAGGGCTCCGATAGACTTCGCCAGGCCGCTGTCGGAGTGCGAAGGCAGAGACCACTACGTGCTGGCGATTCAGCCGGAATCGACCGGGTTCTCTCGCGCGTTGTCGCCGAGAGTAGCGGCCTCCGTCGAGAAAATACTGGTGACGCTCGGTTCCCGAACGTGAGTGAGTTGCCTGGACTCGCCCAGACTTGCGGCGCTGCGATGCACGCTCAGCTCCCGCAGATGAGCAAGTGTCCTCCCGGAATTTTTCGCTACATTTCCGCACACTAACTGCTATTCTACTGGCTGCGTTCCTTAGCAGTCGTTCAAGTCGCACGTGTTCTTGGAGCACACCGAACCCCGCATCCGGCTTATGGACAAGACGAAGAGAATCGAGAAGGCCCGATGGCTGAACGACGCAAACTCGCCCGTCGTTCTTATGGTGGACGATTTCGCCAATGTCTGGATAGATCTTGACGGGAACGGCATAGTAGACCCCGGAGAGGATTGGGGTCACGCCCTGGACTCGCCCAATTCGGCGTTTTCGCTTCTGAACGAGCACGTCCTCAGGCATTTCCCGGAAGTCAAGACCACTTTCTTCGTGCCTCTCGCGGTCGTCCCCCTTCTAAAGCGGTTTCCCTACAGGGCTCATTTCGGTCCGATCAACGAGAATGAGACAACGATCAGCTTCTTCCGTTCGGTGGGTCGTGACGAGAGATTCGAGATCGCATATCACGGCCTCACCCACGGCATCAGCGGCAACAGGACCGAGGATTTCTCGCACGAATGGGAGGCCTACAGATCGCTCGACGAGGCCCTCGCCACAATCGAGAAGGGAAGAGCACTGTTTCGCGAAGTGTTCGGCGAGTACCCCAGGGGCGGGAAATACTGCGGCTACAAACGCAATGAGTTCTCAGAGGAGAGCATAGACAAGAGCGGGTTTCTGTGGTGGTGCAGAGAATGGGACAGGGGGCGGGAGGACGTGAGAGACGAAACCAGGTTCGACACCAGGTACTTCGGCGTCAACGCTGTCATAGACGTTCCCTCGACCGTCCACGGTTCCATCTTTAACCCGCCGCGCAAGGGCTTGCCGGGCAGATGGCTGGGAAAGCGAACCGTCCTCCGGCGGGCGAAGAGACAACTGGATCAACTTCTGGAGAAGAAACTGGTCATAGGTATTCAGGAGCACACGTCGCCGGCGAGGGTGGACGGCAAGAGACAGACGCCCAACGTTCACGACGACCGGGAGGGGCTGAGGCTCATGTTCGAACACCTCAACACCAAGAACGTGTG
>JAZDPI010000227.1:0-4150 GCA_043797775.1 Candidatus Eiseniibacteriota bacterium | reverse complement strand
ACGGAACGCGAAGAGTGGAAAACCGACGAATGAAAGCGCGACGGACCAAAGAAACTACAGCGAAAAGAAACCTCACCACGCACGAAGGTGCGCAGAAGTCGTTGAGGGCGGTCACGCGTCGTCTCGGCCTCTCGTGCCTCGTTGCCCCGACCTTCCTATGGGGTGTCTTCGTGATCGGGCCGGCGGTTGTCACCGCGGGCTCGGCCTCGGCCGCCGCGCCGACGGGAGCCGTCGCGGTGTCGGCGGGAGTTACCCCGGGATCAGCGGCAGCCCCCGCGAGGCTGGCCGCAACCACCGCGGGCGGCGAACCCAGAAAACTCAGCCTGAAGGAGAGCATTGAAATCGCCCTGGCAAGCAACAAGGCGCTTCTCATTCAGAAGCATGAAGTGGAGCGAATGAACGCACAGGTGATCCAGGCTCGCTCCGCGGCATTCCCCAACCTCAGTGGAAATACCGGCTACGTTCTCAGCAGAGGCACCTACAATTTCGGAGGCAGTGAGGGTTTCTCGTTCAACATCGACGACGAGTACGTCCAGGGTTCGCTTACTCTCATGCAGCCCATCTACACGGCGGGACGCACCGGTGCGGCATTAAGAGCCGCGAGGGCCGCGAGAGGGTACGCCCGAGAAAACCTCGAGGGGGCGACGAAGGAGATCGTCTACGTCGTCAGAGCTTCGTTCGGCGGCGTGCTTCTGGCCAAGAAGATGGCCGCTCTCGCCCAGGAATCGCTGGAGCTGGCTGCCGCCCACCTTGGAAACGTGGAGCAGCTGTACAACCAGGGCGTGGCCTCTGAATACGAGCTCATCCGCGCCCGGGTCCAGGTATCACAACTGATGCCGGAGAGAATAAGAGCCGAGAGCGAGCTCGATCGAGCCCTGATCGTCTTCAGGAACACTCTTGGGTTCTCTGCGGACGAGAGCGTGGAGCCGGAAGGAGAGCTTGAATGCAAGCCCATCGGCATTTCGGCCCCCGAGGCGTTTGAGCTTGCCAAGAAGAAAAGAAACGAAATCACAGTCTCTCAACTCCGCGTTTTTGGGATGAAGGCTGCCCTTGATGTGGCGAAGGCGGACAGATATCCCAGTCTCTCTTTCGTCGCGAACGCCAGCATGGAGGCAAAGGAACCGACCTTTGATTCAAACGAGTGGCGCTCGAAGATGTGGAACGCCTCGGTTGCATTGTCCCTACCGCTTTTCGACGGCCTCAGGACAAAGGGGAAGATAAGACAAACGAAGGCCGAATACGAGCAGGCCCGTCTTCTCTCAGATCAGACGCTCGACGCCGTGAGGCTCGAGGTGGAACAGGCGGTGTCCAGGCATCGCGAGGCGAGAAGGCTGGTTGAGGCACAGGCGGCTTCCGTCGAGCAGGCCAGGAAGGGGTTCGACATCGCCAGCATACGCTACACAAACGGGGTGGGAACGCAACTGGAAGTGCTCGACGCACAGGTTGCATTGAGCAGAGCCAGAACCAACTACTTCATGTCCGTGTACGAGCACTTCATGTCCGTGGCGGAGCTTGAACGGGCCACGGGAGCGAGTTTCGAATAGGAGCACGAGAGCCTTTACTCTCAGGCACAGCTACCGACGATGGGAGGGAGTTCTAAGAGATGAGAAAGATGGCAGCCAGAAATGTGCTGATACTAGTCGCGGTCCTCGTTGTTATTGCGCTTCTTGTCGGGAACCGGATGTGGCAGCAAGCGAGAAAGCCTGTGAGTCAGAGCATCTCGGAGCTCCAGAGCCAGAAAGGAATCCCTGTATCCATCGACACCGTGGGGTTGGGCAACGTGTCAGAGTCCCTCCAGTTGACGGGGACGGTTCTGGGCATTGCACAGTCCGACCTCATCAGTAAAATCGCCGAGAGAGTCGTCCGCGTCCACGCGAACGTGGGAGAGAGCGTCAAGAAGGGAGCGATCCTGGTCGTCTTTGACACCAGCAATCCGATGGCACAATACAGACAGGCCAAGACGGCTCTCGACAATGCCGAGAGAGACTTCGCGCGAATGAAGGCCCTTCTTGAACAAGGAGCCATATCCCGGCAGATGTTTGATCAAACCGAAAGCGGGCTCGAGGTGGCGAGGGCAAACTTCGAAGCGGCGAGGTCCATGGTTGAGATCACCGCACCGATTGACGGCGTGGTTACCGCGATGAACGTGCACGAGGGAGAAGTGGTACCGGCCGGCCATGCGGTCTGTACGGTTGCAAGGGTGGACAGGGTGAAAGTCATCGCTCAGGCAAGTGAGGTCGAAGTCAGAAAGCTTTCCGTGGGAGCTGCCTCGGTCATAAGAGCTTCCGAGGGACGGGAAATCGCAGGCACAGTCTCCAGCATTTCCTCCTCGGCAGACCCGGGGACAAGGACTTTTAGAGTCGAGGTGACAGCAGACAACAGCCAGGGCCACCTGCGGGCCGGCGCGTTCGCCACGGTCACGGTGCAGACGGCAAACAGACAGAACGTGCTGGTTGTACCCGTCCACTGCGTTATCACTCGAGAGGGCAGGCAGGCCGTGTTCGTTGCCTCCGATGACGGCACGGCGCAGCTGCGCCGGGTGAAGACCGGCGTCACCAATTCACAGCATACGGAAATCCTCGAGGGACTCAAGCAGGGGGACAGGATAGTCATCAAGGGATACGAGCTGCTCAAGGGCGGCGAGAAGATCAGCGTTGTCGGGGCGGAATGAGCCGCACCAGGCCGTCTGGGTGGAATCGGCCGCGCGGCATTCGGCCTTCCGTAATGGGTCATACAGTGTTCGGTTGAACGTCATCTAGTTTGGGGGAAGGCGAAGAATGTTCCTTTCACAACTCTCAGTCAGAAAGCCTGTTCTGGCAACGATGCTGCTCCTCACTCTCGTCGTGATCGGCGGCTTTTCCTACGTGAGGCTGCCGGTGGACCTGTTCCCCAAGATAGAGTTCCCGTACGTCACCGTAGTCACGGTGTATCCCGGGGCCGGTCCCGAGGAGATCGAGACGCTCGTCACGAAACCCATTGAGGATGCAGTCAGCTCCACGGCCGGGCTCAAGAACATATTCTCCTATTCGCAGGAAGGTGCGTCGGTCGTTCTCGTCGAATTCGAGCTCGAGACCAAGGTTGACTTCGCGGCGATGGACGTCAAGGACAAGGTGGACGCAATCAGGGCGCTGCTCCCCGAAGACGTCGAGACACCGACGATAAGCAAGTTCGACGTGGGAGCCGTTCCCATCATGAACCTTGCGGTCTCCAGTAAGCGACCGCTCCAGGAGACGTACGAGATAGCGGACAAGGAGATCAAGCTGGAACTGGCGAGGGTTCAAGGCCTTGCCGCCATAAGCGTCATCGGAGGAAGGAAGCGAGAGATTGCCATCTCGGTCGCGAAGGACAAGCTCAAGGGCTACGGTCTCTCGATCGTGGACGTGATCGCCGCGATCGCCTCCGAGAATCTGAACATTCCCGGCGGGCACATAACCGAGGAAATCAAGGAGTACGGAGTCAGGGTGGAAGGGGAGTTCAAGAGCCTTGACGATATCAGAAACGTGAGAATCCAGAGAGACGAAGGTCCACCGGTTCGACTCATCGAAGTCGCGAGCGTTGAAGACACCTACGAAGAAGTGAGAGAGATGGCGCGCTACAACGGCGAGGAAACCGTGGGTATCACGCTTCAGAAGAGATCCGACGCGAACACCGTCAAGTCCGCCGCCGAGGTCAGGCGGACGCTCGAGCGACTGAAGAGGCGCCTTCCTTCGGACATAAGAATAGACATGGCCAGGGACAGGTCCACGTTCATAGAAGGATCCGTGGCCGACGTTAACAGCAACATGATCATCGGCATCATCCTGACGGCTGCAGTCCTGTTCCTGTTTTTGCACAGCTGGCAGGGAGTCGTGATCGCGGGCGTCGCCATGCCGGTCTCGATCATCTCCACCTTCAGCTTTCTCTACTTCGCAGGCTTCACGATCAACATCATGACGCTCATGGGCCTTGCCATTTGCGTCGGAATCCTCATAACGAACTCGTTGGTCGTGATGGAGAACATCTATCGCTACTTGAGCCTGGGGAAAAGCCCGAAGGAAGCCGCGGAGGGCGGAACGGCCGAAATCGCCCTCGCCGTCCTCGCGTCAACGCTCACGAACGTCGTAGTGTTCGTGCCCATCGCCTTCATGAAGGGGATAATCGGACAATTCTT
>JAZDPI010000215.1:0-2858 GCA_043797775.1 Candidatus Eiseniibacteriota bacterium | reverse complement strand
CGACTGAAATCCATCGGTTCATTTGGACCTCTCGACCGCCTGCCACCAACCTCCGCGCGTGTTACCCAACTTCACATCATCAAGTCCATCTTTGGCACTTTTCCCCGGAGGCCATGGAAACGCCAACCAATGGGTAACTTTTCCTATGTATTCAACATCATATGAGCCATACCAGCATTTTGGTTCGTAGTACGCAATCCACCGAAAACGACCATCAGTTACGAGAACGTACTCATCTTTACGTGGAAGTTTAGTTTTGACGGAAACCCACAGGCTCATCCCCCCTCCCCGCGCCGCGCGTCCAGCGTCGCCCTCAGCGAGTCCAGCCCCCGCCGATACAACGGGTCCCCGCCGTTCTTTTTCTCAGCCCGCGCAAGCCACCCCTCCGCCTCGACGTAGCCAATCGGCCCCAACAGGATCATCCGTGCGCAAATCGCCATGAGATACCACCGAGGATCGTCTTCCGCACGCTTGCACCATCCCGCAACGCGGGCCGCAAGTTGGGCGTGGGTTAGGGGGGGCGTGGGGGTCATGGCCACTGCCAAGACGGCAGATCCCCACATGGGAACGTGCGGGTGCAGTGCGCTGCCTGCGCTCGTTTCAGCAGATCGTCCAGTGTAAGGCCGAACTCCGCAGCAGCGGAAAGCACGACTGGGCGTGTCGCTGCGTGACGCCGTGGCGTTGTTGCGTCATTGTAAAAGAATTCACACGATTCGTGCGGAACCCGCTCATCTGAGGGCACGTCCTCCAACGCTCCATCAACCCTCTTGCGCCGTATCGGCCGGTAGGCGCGGTCGTAGACCACGCGGTCCCCGTTCGCGCAGATGTAGACTCCATACGGCGCCACAGCCCAGCAACGTTCCCATGTCCAAACGTACCACGGACGCGCCTTTCTTGGCCCGAATCTCGACATCACAACCTCACAAGTTGCAGTTGGTTCACATTCCCTGGTTTCGTCACCTTGCAGCGGTATTCCCCAAACACGCGGTCTCGCATCCGAGCAATCAGGTCCCCGAGCGACCGCATCTTCCAGCCGTCCTTCGTCTCATATCCAGCTTCACGCAGCATTTCCTTCAACGGTTCATGCGAGTTCGCCTTCATGGCAATGTCCGCCGCCTTGACGCAGTGCATCCCGAGGTCAAGCAAGACGCCCACGATGGCACCCATGAGCGCCGTCACGTCAAACGAGCCTGCCTCCACGTCGCGCCGCGCGTCACACGGGTCTGTGAAGCCTGCCCACATCACCGCGCCGCGCACGACGCGGTCCCACGCCTCAAACGTGCCAAAGAGGGGGCGCCCGTGCTCGGGCCGGCCGGCCACGAAGTACGCCCGCAAGACCGTCAGAGCAGCGTTCACCATCTCCCCGCGCCTCTTCTTCACCTCGCCGTCAAGGTCCTCGTATTTGAACCCCGTCCGGTTCTCCGGATGCTCCATCTCGGACACGAGTCGGCACGGTAGAACCCGGCGCCTCATGTCGTCGTGCACGGCGACGTTGTTTCCCGTCGCAAGCCACGTTGGCTTCAGCGGCAGCGCAGGCGTCATCTTCGAGACGCCCAAAATCCTGTCCAGCCACACCGTCGTTGTCGTCGCAGCTTGAAGCGCCGCGCCCGTCAGCACCTTCACCTCGTCGAGCACGACCAGCCGAGCGCCCCCCAACGCTAGCGCCGTGATGGTCTTCCGCTGCTCCTCTTGGTTGTCCGTCAGCGTCATCAAACCGGGCTCCTTCCCGAGCGTGATGATGCCAATAATCTTGCAGAGTTTCCCTTTGCCTACGCCCATCGTGCTCCCGTCAAACAGGAACACCGGTGTCGGACCCTCAACCGCCGTTCTCCCGACAGCCGTCAGGATCGCCGCCACCATCACCGACTTCGCTGCCTCGTGCGCGAATGGAAAATCCGAGAGAATGTCGCAGATGCGCTCAGTTGCCTTCACCACATCATCTTCCGTCGGCTTGCTCGCGACCTTGGGGAACTCCATCAAGGGCTCATAGAGCGTCGCCGTCTTCTCATCGTATCCGCCCGTCTGAAGCAGAGACCCGTCCGGACGTATCGACGGGCACTCGATCACCATCTCCAACTTCGGCAGCCTCCACTGCCCCCGCCCCATCACCAACTCAGGGACTTCCTTCGGACATCTCACCCGCTTGTGCCCGTTCTTTGTGGCGACCATCCACGTTCCGTATGTGTCGCACATCTCCCAGAGCCACGCCTTCGGCGCCTCCCCCAAATGAGGTAAATCCACCGGGAAAACAGCACCATAGTGCTTCGACTCGTCCCGGACCACACGGATCAGCCCTCCTCCCCGCTGATACACCCTTCCCGAGTCCCTCAGCGCCGACACCCCCGATTCGGCCAACAACTCCAGGGAAGCACTGGGAGAAACCCCCAAACGAGCCACCTTCTTCTTCGAAGGCGCCACCGCAGAAATGGCACTCATGCAGCCCTCCGCTCCGACGAAAGGCCCTCACTCAATATCCTGCAAATCTCCTCACTTGAAATCAACCACTGCCGACCCACCTTCCGAGCCACAACCCGCCCAGAACAGCAAAGTCTCCGTAATGACTCAGGATGTAGCCTCAGTGACGAAGCTCCCTCCCTTAGTGTCAACATTTTCTCTATCATCTCAACCCCATACAGCGTGGGTGCGCACCCACTTTTCGCAGCCTACAAGTCCAGCAATCCCCTGTCAACCCCTGCCTTCTCCACACCACAACGCCCCAAAACAGGCTCCATGTTAGCTTCAATGGTAACTACCTACCCCCCGCGCGCGCGAGAATAATTCCTTTCCTGTGTAGGGCGCGCTCGGTTACCATCGAAACTACCACCCAAGGAAAAGGAGTCCCTGGCGCTGATACTTTT
>JAZDPI010000192.1:0-12578 GCA_043797775.1 Candidatus Eiseniibacteriota bacterium | reverse complement strand
GGGGCTTCTGGATGAGTTCGAGGATGTGATGGCCTCTGCACCATTGCCGATGCAAAAAGCCGTTCTCCGGTGCTTCGTGGCGGGCGCAAGAGCGAATCCAAAGGAGAGGCGCGTCGAGGTGGCTTTCTATCAGGTGCCGTTTCCCAGGGAGGCTGACTCTTGTGTGCCATACGTTGCCATGCCGGAGGTCCGGCGTTGATGCGCGCCCGCCCCCCCGTTTCGATTCTGTACGCACGCGCCCACTCACCCGGCGTCTGCCTCGGGTTCGCGACCTCGTGTGGCGGTAACGCAACAAGTGTTCTCGCGCGGTGACAGCCGACCGCATCCGAGCCTCAGCCTGCAAGTTGCCTCGCCTCGTTGACGCTTTCTGCAAGCGCCGTAACCTGTAAATACAGTGTGCGTTAACCGCTCGTTCGGCCCGGGCCCTCGTTCCAAGGCGTGCCTCAGCGAGCGTGGCACACGCCTTGCTCCCTAGGCCGACCGGAGGTGAGACACATGTCAGAAACTCAAGGACGTTCAGGAAAGCCGACTCGAGTGATCGCACGCAGACTCGTCCTCTTGACCGTCAGCATTTGTGCACTTGCTCTCGTCGGCGGCTGCTGCGACGACAAGGTGTGCGACGTGTTTGTCGACAACACGCCGCCGCAGGCGCCGAGAGGCGTCTTCACGGTCACGGGTGACGGAGAGGTGGACATCTACTGGGTTCCGAACTCCGAGCCGGATTTGGCGGGCTACCGTGTGTACTGGAACGACGAGCCGACAGGCTACTACGAATTCATGGCCGCCACTTCAAGCGCTCACTACAAGGACACGGACGTCGTCAACGGAACGACGTACTACTACGCCGTCTCTGCCTTCGACAGAGAGGGAAACGAAAGCTCGCTCAGCAGCGAGACCATCTTCGATACACCCAGACCGGAGGGCTTCGATCTGGTGCTCTACAACTACCTTGGGTCCAGTTCGTCCTTGAGCGGCTACGATTTCAGCACGTACTCAAGACAGTCTTACGCACTCACGACGACGGACATCTACTTCGGATACGCCAATGGTGAATATGTGATGATTGCCCACAACCCGGTTCCCGACTGGCCCAGGACCGACATTCAGGACGCAGGCTACAGGGAGCTCGACGAGCTCGACTACGCCCCGCCGGCGGGTTGGGCCGAAAACGGCTGGGTTTGGCTCACGGTCGGTCACAGCTACTACGTTTGGACGAGGGACAACCACTACGCGAAGTTCTACGTCAAGCAACTTGAGCCCGCGCGCGTGGTCATAGACTGGGCGTATCAGACCGCGCTCGATAATCGGGAGCTGGCTGCAAGAAAGACAGCGACAGGTGGGAGGAGCGGCGGCTCGGGTCTGCCTTCCGAGTCCACTCCCGCTGGAGGTGCGTCGAGATGAAAAGGAACAGGTTGCCGTACGTGCTGTTGTTCGTGTTACTCGGGACGGTGCCGTTCGTGTGGGGTTGTGTTGCGCACTTCCGCGCAGATTTTCCTTTTGTCATACGCGGCTCGTACTATCATCATGCGAGGCCCCACCCTCACTATTACTGCTACGACTGTCACGGGTACAGGTACTTCGATCCCTACTACGACTTCTGCGCGAACTACGGCTTCAGAATGCGTTGGGACAGATACCCGTCGCTCTGGACCTACTACGAGCGCCACCACGTCACGATCGAGAGGGAGAGGAGCTACTTCAGCAGGTACAAGTACAAACCCGGCTACAAGAGCTTGCCGCTGTACAAGAGACCCACGGACTATCGGAAGTGGGAGAAATCCGGCGGCAGAACCTACTATCAGGGGAAGGAGTCCATCAAGAAAGAGGAGTCCGGTAAGTCGAAGGAATCCGGCAAGTCTACGAAGTCCGGAAAGTCAAAGGAATCGAGTAAGTCGAAGGAATCCGGTAAGACGAGCGAAGTGACCGGGCAGAAGAGCGGCAAGTGAACACCCTGTGGTTCCGGCGCTAGGCCTTCTGCGGCACTCCGCGCAAAAGGTGGTGTGAGCAAATGAAAGCCAACAAGACTCTGACGAAAGTGCGCAGCATCCCTGCCGAGGCGCGAGTAGTGCCGACCAGGGGGCGCATCGCCCGCATCCCGGTCGCTCTGACGATTGCCGTTCTGGCCGTGGGAATCCTCTCGACCGCTCTGGGAATCGTCTCCCCGTCCTACGCCATAGAGCCGGAACGCGGCTACGTCGCGAGGGAGCCGAGGCCCTATAACCGTCATCCTCTGGTGATAGACGTGTGGACAAACAAGGGTGAAGGAGCGGTCTACCGCCCCGGGGAGGGAATCAAGGTCTACTTCAGGGCCTCGAGGGACTGCTACGTCACCCTGTACAACATCGACAGCGACGGCTACGTACATCTGCTCTATCCCTCCAGACCGTTCGATTCGCATCACGTAACGGGGGGGGTCACGTATCGGATTCCCTCACACCAGGCGCCGTTCGATCTTGTCGTGAGCGGCCCGCCGGGAATCGAGTACGTGGAAGCCGTCGCCTCCGTCCAGCCGTTCCAGAGAGGCATGCCGTGGTATCTCGACCCCGAGTACGGAGAGTGGGAATGGCAGGAGAATCCCTGGTATCTCTTCGGAGACGACTATGAGTACTACGCTGACGACTACGATTACTACGCGGACAGGGGCATGGTGCGTGGAGATCCCTTCCTCGGCATACAGAGGATCAACCGCAGAATAATCGGGCCCGACTACCCGCCCGAACACTACGCCACCGCGTACACATCGTTCTACGTCGGGAGAAGAGTGTCCTATCCGGGGTATCTATGTTACGACTGTCACTGGCACCATCCGTACTTCGACCCTTACGGGGCGCCTTGCATGGTAATAGACATCCGCCTGGACAGAACGTGGGTCTATTCTCCCCGCATCGTGGTGCGGGACCACAAGCCCATGTACTACTATCGGGTGAAGGAAGGGGCGCCGGTCAGGTACAAAGGCAAACGGAACTTCTACAGCTCTGGCGACGGGCTCAGGGTCTTGAAGAGCGAGTTTTCGGCACCCAAGCCTGAGTGGAAGCCTGGGCAACCGAAGTGGGACACCGGAAAGGAGACCAAGTGGAGCAAGGAGCCGGTCGTTCCGCAGGCCAGAGAGCAGTTCAGGCAATGGAAACCCGGCAAGGCCCCGTCCAGTCAGAAGCTGGACGGCTTGAAGAAGCGCCTTGAGACCGAAGGGGTCTTGAAGCCGAAGACTCCCGCCAGGTCGCCGGAGAAGGACGAAGAGTCCTACAAGAAGAAGGAAGAATTGAAGACTCAAGAGAAGAGCGAGCAGAAATCACCCAAGAAAGAAGGCACGAAGCAGCTCAAAGGCGAAGAGAAGCTCAAGGAGGAAAGCCGTAAGAAGGACCGGTAATACGCGCTCCGAGGGCACCGCGGGCATCGATACCATGCGGGCGTCTTGAGAGCGCGCGGATTTGGGGCCGGGGCCCCGAATGAGGGGCAGCAGTTCAGAGCCGTCCTTGTGAGGACATGTGGTTCAACACGGGAGAATTGCTGCCCCTTGCTTTTGCGCGGATTGCCTTCGCGGGAGCTTGCGACCGGGACCCTCGTGGCTGCCGGGCCGGAGTGATCCCGATATTGACGCGGCGCGCACCGTGAAATATCATGTGGGCGTCGGAGTGAATGCGGTGCGCCGGGCGTGAACGGGTCTGCAGGCGTGAATGGGGCGAAGGCGAGGGAAATGGTGCGTTGGTGTTGCGCGTATGCACGCGTGAAGGGCGCGCCGGCACTTCTTGGGGCGCGCCGGGACATGGAGTCTACTTGAACAAGCTCAACTCAATCGTCAAAGAACTCACCTTCCTCGTCCTCCTGGGCGTCGTCCTGTCACACCTATCCAACGACAGAGTTTACTCCGCGGAGCCTGCACCTGCGTTTCCAGGGAAGAAGGGCTTCAGATGGACCGGCGAGGTCCACGGCCTCACTCCCAGGCTTCTCGGCGATCGCGCAGGTCTCGCTCAGGGCGGGTTCTTCTCCGTGACCGACATTCCGGCTTCTCCGGACACGACCGAGCTTCGAGTTCTCGCGCTCTTGCTGGACTTCTCTGACTTCTCGTTTATTCACGAGAGAACCTTCGTGGAGAGACACCTTTTCTTCCTCACGCAGTACTTCTCTCAGGTGTCGGGCGGACGACTTGAGGTGGAGGTCTTCGTGCCCGACACGATTTTCACACTTCCCAGGCCCATGGTTTTCTACGGGCGAGACGACAACATAGGTCTGAGGCTCGTTCAGTTCGCCAGGGACGCCGTTGAGATCGCCGACAGCCTGATTGACTTTGCACAATACGACGGGGTCATGCTTGTGCATGCCGGGCAAGGGCAGGAGGCGGATGTTCTTGGGAACAGCCCCGAGCTTCTCTGGTCGGCATTCCTCGGCCCATACGAATTCGCCTACTATCTTCCGGACTCGCTTGGAGACTCGGGAGTTCCGACAAACGACACACTGCCCGGAGGGGAACCCAAGTACATAAACATGGCCATCGTTGCGCCCGAAGACCAGAGTCAGGACGGCTACTTCTTCAGCCCGCTCGGCGTCTACGTTCATGAATTCGGGCACTTTCTCGGCCTGCCGGACCTGTACGATACCGAGCCCTCGGGGAACGCCGACTCCCAGGGGATAGGGAACTGGGGGCTCATGGGCACGGGGCTGTGGAACGGAAACGGTTTTTCACCTGCAGAGCCGTGTGCCTGGAGTAAGGCCGTGCTCGGTTGGAAACCCGTGCACGTGATTTCGGCAAGCGAGGCGTGCACCCTGTCGTTCTCCTCGGGTGCCAATCCGCAGGGCGCAGTGGCCCTCATTCCGACCGGCGGCAGGGAGTACTTTCTTCTCGAGAACAGGCTCAAGGATCCGAACGGCAACGAGCTGTTTGACTTCGATGACGCGAACGGCAACGGCAGCCTGGACGTCTACACCGACTCCTACGAGGGAGCCGAGTTCGACTTCTTCCTTCCCGACACGTCGGGCGAAGGTTCCGGCCTACTCATATGGCACGTAGACGAGCAGCAGATCGAGGCCTGGATGCCTTACAACATGGTGAACGCCGACAAGTATCACAAGGGCGTGGACCTTGAAGAGGCGGACGGGATGGAGGATCTGGACGAGCCCGGCCGGATTCTGGAGAACTACGGAAGCGCCGACGACAGCTTCAGGGAAGGCAACAATCAGAGTTTCACACCGTTCACCGTGCCGAACAGTAACGGAAGCTACGGCGGCAGAACCTACGTGTTCGTGGAAGGAATAGGTTCTCCCGGCCTCACGATGGGCTTCACGGTGAGCTTCGGGATGAAGGAAGACGGCTGGCCCCTCCTGGCGAAGGCCGCCTTCGGGCGCAATCACCCGAACGCCGCCGACCTGGATGGAGACGGCACTATCGAGATCGTCGCGTGTGACGTCGCGGGAAACCTGTACGTGCGGAAGGCGGACGGCAGTCGCTATCTCGAGCCGAACCCGGAAGGCGAGCCGTCAAAGGTGCTCGGTGACAGCGTCTTTTCCTCCCCGGCCATCGGTGACATAGACGGCGACGGGACGGACGAGGTGGTCGTCGTTTCGGCTTCGGGGATAGTCTTCGCGTGGAACGGAGAGGACTTGACTGAAGTGCGCGACGGCGACGAGAATCCCGGCACGGACGGCGTTCTCAGCCAGGTCTACCCCGTGGGCGAGACCGCGGTCGTGCTGGCGGACCTGGACTCGGACGGGGGGAACGAGATTCTCTTCGGCAGCTCTCTCCCCAGTGCGGCCGACTCGTCTTATCAGTTCAATATTCTTTGGGTCCCGCCCGCCTCGGTGAGCTTGCCCGACCTGCTTTTTCCGCTTCCCGTGTCAAGGGCACCCCTGGCGTGTGACGTCAACAACGACGGTGCGGTGGAAGTACTCGTGCCGGCCGGGACCGGCGACGGGAGCGGGAGACTCTATCTCGTATCCGGTTTCCCTGTGATTGTCGAGCCTCAGGTGTCCCAGAGACCGATGTCGGCGGGCTACCGTCTTCAATCCGACGATGCTGTTGCGGTCGTGTGCCAGGTGCCGGCGCCGGGGGAATACACTGAGTTCGTTGAACTGGTGGCCGGTGACCTCGACAGGGACGGCCGCACGGAAATAGTCGGAGCCGACACGGAGGGGATGGTCCACGCCTTTCACCTTTCCCCGGGCGTCGTTTGGCCCGTGGAGCTTCCCGGCTGGCCGTTGAGCCTCGTGAGCGACAGTGCGGCCGCCGTCTCGCTGGGCGATATCGATTCCGACGGAAGGCTCGAAGTGTTCGCGGCGTGCGGCGGGAAGGCCTTCGCCGTCAACTACAACGGCACGCTTCTCCCCGGCTGGCCCCCGCGCACACAAACGCGTACATCGGGCCAGGGCAAACCACACGGACCGCTCTGCGTGGAGCTCACCGGCGATGACGCTTCAGAGTTTGTAGGAGCCCTGAACGACGGAAGAATCACGGCCTTCGAAGCCTCAGGCAGGGTCGTGAACGGCTGGCCCATCGTGACCGGCTCTGCGGCGGGTACCTCTCCGATCGTGGAGGACATCGACGGTGACGGGCTCGCGGAGTTGGTGGTCGCGAGAGACGTGGGGGTCGGCGATTCTCTGTCCGGACAGATCGACGTCTGGCAGTTGCAGTCTCGGCCGAACCCCAGGTATGCCTGGTGGCCGCGCTACAGAAGGGACGCCGCTCACAGCGGTGTTATGCCGGACAGTCTTTCTCCGCCTTCTTCAGGCGGCGAGGAGCTTGTGAGCGCGGTGTTCTCCATGCCCAATCCCGCGAGAGGAGAGGGTGTCACGCTCCACTACCTCCTGTCCGAAGAAGTTGACAGGGTGCGAATCGAAATCTATGATTTGTCGGGGAGGCTGGTGTACTCGGCCTCGCCCGCTGTCTTCCCTTCGTCCGACAACACTCACAAAGTGGCGGTCGGAGGATATACGCCCGGCATTTATGTCTGCCGAATCGAGGCCTCTGCCGGAGGGCGCGGAAGCAAGGCCGCGTATGCGAAATTCGCGATACTGAAGTAACCATGACTATCCGGTGCGCCGGTTCAACGTTGGGCGGCGTCTCGGGAAGGACGGGGGTAAACTCGATGCGAAGAACGAAGTCACGTTGCCTGCCGCTGTGTGTGCTCGCACTGCTTGTCGCGGGGCTCGTCGTCCTGAGCGGCGCGCGCCCCGCGTTCTCTGAGGAGTTCACCGGGCTTGCCTTTCTCAAGATAGGGGTCGGCGCCCGCGCCGCGGCCATGGGCTCGGCCCACCTCGCGGTTGCGTCCGACGCCACCTCGATATACTGGAATCCCGCGGGTCTTGCGGCCGTGGAAGGGCTCAATCTTCACCTGAGTCACAACGAGTGGCTTCAGGACATTCGTTACGAGTTCCTGGCGGTTGCGAAGAAGTGGGGTTCTCACGGAATCGGCGCCGGCTTCTCGGGCCTCTACATGGGTGAGCTCGAAAGAAGAGACGTGAGCGGTACCTTCCTGGGTCACTTCGGCTCGTACGACATAGCGGCCTGGGCGGGCTGGGGAACGAGGGTAGCGCCCGACTTTTCCCTCGGCGTCTCGGGCAAGTTCCTCGCGGAACAGATAGACGACGCGACCGCCACGGGCTTCGCGGTTGACCTCGGCGCGAAATACGACACGCCCGTGGAGAGGTTGTCGGTGGCGGCCGGAGTGTTCAACCTGGGGCCGAAGATGAAGTTCGACACGGAAGAGTTCGACATTCCACGCTCGATCGCCTGCGGCGCCTCCTACGTGCTTCCTGTCGAGGAGTGGACGGGGAGCTTCCTTTTCGCGGCGGACCTCGTCTCGTACAAGGGAGAGGATCCGAAAGTGCACGTTGGAGCCGAGTACGGCTTCAGGGGAATGGCCTCCCTTGCGGCAGGTTACAAGTTCGGATACGACGTGGAGGGTTTCTCGGTGGGCGCAGGCTTCCGCAGGGGGACCCTGTCGGCCGGTTACGCCTATTCGGCGCTCGGCTCGGAGCTGGGTGACGCGCACAGGATCTCGCTGAGCTATGATCTGCGATGAAGCGATGCTGCCGTGCCGGCCGTGGAGTTGAGCGCGGTTGTGAGGTCAGGGCGATCGCAGGGTCTGGGCGGCCGCGATGCCGGGGGTGACCATCGGGCGGTAGGGTCGGCGGCGACTGTGGGCCCCCGTGCGACTGTGCAACCGGACCGTCTGAGGGGTCGGCGGCGACTGCCAGACCAAGAGTTGCGCGGCACCGGCTCTCATGAACGGGCTTCCTGTCTAGATCCCCACGCTTCTCGTTTGAGCCTTCCGTTCTCCATCACAAGATAGGAGAGGTTCTCTATCCAGTCTCCCACCACGTAGAACTCGCGGCCTTCGTGCGTCCGGTGAAAAGGCATGTGGACGTGGCCGAGAATGACCAGATCGAAGCCCTCGGCGAATTTCCCCAGTGCAACTTCCCGGAAGAGGGCGTCTGCGATCTCCTTCATCTTGGACACGGAGGTCTTTCTGCTGAGGCGCGAGCTTAGAAGCGCGAAAGGAACACCGACGTCGGGGTGTATGAGCCTGTAGAGCCCGACGTTGAGCCGGGAACGGAGCATTTTCTTCAAGATCTTGTAGCCCAGGTCTCCCGAGACGAGCCCGTCCCCGTGTGACATGCAGGTCTTTCTACCCTGAAGCCGGCACTCCAGCCAGTCGGCCGAGACGTCTGCTCCAAGCTCTCTCCTGAGATACTCCCCCATCCAGAAATCGTGGTTTCCCCCCGCAAACCCCAGGGGGCAACCGGCATCCCTGAGCTCATAGAGCTTTGCCAGTACGGAGACGTGGATCTTCGGAACGGCGTGACGGAATTCGAACCAGAAATCGAACAGGTCTCCAAGAATATAGAGACCGGCACCCTCGGTCTTGACCGTGTCCAGGAGGGACAGAAGCGCGGGAACGGTGGTTTTCTCCGCGGCCCGGTTGGCCCCGAAGTGCGCGTCGGCGATGAAGTAAGCCTTAGCGGGCGCTCGCATGCCGCGCAGTATATCAGAGGCTGACGCTCTTTACAAAGCCAACCCTCCCCCGCCGGGCGCCACCGCGGGACCCCACCGCGGGACGCCGCGATCGCGGCGGGGGTAGTATCTGCCTCGCCCGGCCCGCGCGTGGTTCGGGGTGTGCCGCGCTTTGTTTGGGGGTGCGGCCCGTGCCTCGGGGCGTCCGCCGGCGGTTCCACGCCACATGGTTCTCACCCCGTTCGCCCGTGTCCCGAGGCCGGCGTCCGTGCCTCGGTATGTCCGTTCGGCCCGCCTTTATGTGTTGGCTTTTCGCAAGTTACGAGCATGTGCTTGACAGGGCGCGCGAATGAACCTAATCTGCACGTATTCTGGTTGACTGGAGCTTCCGTTGACCTGGAGTCAAGGAGGGTAGAAATGGGTTCGCTTTGGGACAACGTAAAGAAAGGCGTGACGGAGTTCTACGAGTCTGCCGCCGAGAGAACGGACGAGCTTGCCCGCGTGAGCGTGAGGAAGCTCGACATCGTCGGAATCAAGCGTAACATCGGTCACGAGATGGCCGATTTGGGGGGACGCGTCTACCACATGGTCGTGGAAGAAGCGGCGACGGACATCGCCGGTGACGCAGACGTCAAAACTCACATCGAGTCGATACGGAGGCTCGAGGCGTTCCTGAAGGAGAAGGAAGCGGAGATAGGGGAGATACAGAAGCTTGCTCGTGAGAAACGCGAGGGCAAGGGCCCTAGCTGACGCCGCGAGCGTTGCCTGGAAGTCTTAGCCGGAACGTCGAAGGCAGGAGGGGAAGAGTGAAGCGACGGCACGTCACAATCATGGTAGTGCCAGACGGTAGCTCCAAGATAAGGAGCCTGAGGATATCGCTGTTTCTTGCGAAATCCCTGTTCGCGATCGTTCCTGCAGCGCTCTTCGTTTTCGCTCTCCTGCTCGGCGGCTCGCTGGGGGGGTTCCTCCACCGAAACCCGGCGCCGACTCTCAAACGGGAGAACCTGGCTCTCCGCGGCAGGCTCGAGCGAATGACCGACAACATCGAAGAAGTGCGCCGCGTGCTTTCGAGGGCGTTCGAGTTTGAGAAGCGTGCGAGAGTGCTCGCGCAATTGGATCCGGTCGACGAGGACGTGAGGCTCATGGGAGTGGGAGGGCCGGAGCCTGCTTTCAACGATCCTCTTGCCTCCTTTGATCCGGTCCTGGCGTCCAGGGTCAGGAAGACCGAGTTCGACGTGGACGAGCTCGTCCGGCAGACTCAGCTCCAGACCGAGAGCCTGGAGAAAGTAGTTACAGAATTGGAGGATCGGCGCACGCTCTGGAATCACATCCCGTCGGTCTGCCCTGTGCCGGGAGGATACGTCTCCAGCGGTTTCGGCGCCAGGCAGGACCCTTTCACAGGCCTGAGCTCGTTCCACGAGGGACTGGACATCTGTGCTCCGCCAGGCACGCCTGTTCTGGCCACGGCCGACGGAACCGTGAGGTTCGCAGGTCGCCGGGCCGGATACGGCCTCACGATATGCATCGACCACGGCCGCGGGCTGGCCTCCTGGTACGCTCACGTGGGAAACCTCAGGGTGAGTCAGGGGCAGCCGATCAAGAGAGGGCAGGTCATCGGCACCGTAGGCACCTCCGGTCGCGCCACGGCCCCGCACGTTCACTACGAAGTGAGGGTGAACTCCAAGGCCGAGAACCCCGCTGAATACATATTGCCTACCGGCGTCGTGGTTGACTGACCTCCTGCTTTCGGATCGGCGTTCTGCCGGCGCGGGATCGCGCCTCCGCAGGCGCTCTTGCTGCCGCAGCGTCGCGTTTGCGACGGCGGTCTTACCGGCGTTCTCTCTTAATCCGGCAATCGTATGGTCAACTTGCAGGTCAACAAGCGTGGAAGAGCCGTGCTCGTGAGCGCCTGCCTGGCAGGGGTCAGATGCAGATATGACGGCGGGAGCTGTCCCGACGAGGAGGTCATGTCGCTCCTTTCTGCGTCCAGGGCCATCCCCGTGTGTCCCGAACAGCTCGGGGGGCTGCCGACTCCGCGGGAAGCCGCCGAGATTCAGGGGGGCGACGGCGCGCACGTTCTTCGCGGGACGGCTAAAGTAATCGACAAGAAGGGTCGAGATGTAACTCAGAACTTCGTCCTCGGTGCCCAACAGGTTGTTGAGCTCGCGAAGGCGGCCGGTGTGAAGACGGCCTTGCTCAAGTCAGAGAGCCCTTCTTGCGGTCTGGGGAGAATAGTTTCCGGCGGGCGGCTCGTCGACGGGGACGGAGTCCTGGCTTCCCTCTTGAAACAAAACGGCATCAGTGTTATCAGTAAGCCCTGAAGGGCTACGAGCAAGTCCTGAGGGACGTGACAACATGCTTAAGGGCTTCCGACATCAGGCTTCTTGCGATGAGACGCGCCGGCGTACACGCCGCTTCGACCGTAGGCTCGCCGCGCTCGCTCTTCTCGTCTTTTTTGCAGCGACGCTCTCCCCCCTCACCACAGCAGACTGCGCGACCACGGTTCAGGCCGTCAGGCATTGGACCGCGCCCGACCATACCAGGATAGTGATAGACCTCTCCGAGAGACCCAAGTACAGGTTCATTGAGCTGGCCGACCCCGCCAGGATCGTCGTCGAGGTCTCGAAGGGCAGGCTTGCCTCCGGAGTCGAGGAGCTCGCGGTTTCCGACGGTCTCGTCGAGAAGGTCCGATTCGGTAGGCCTTCGCAGTCCGTCGTGCAGATTATCGTCGATCTGACGACCGCGAGTGAATTCAAGGTGTTCCATCTCGCCGACGTGGCCGACAAGCCGCATCGGATCGTCGTGGATGTGCGAAGAAAGATCGCGCCCGAGGTCAAGGTTCGGGCAGGAGAGAGCGTACAGAGACTCAAAGAGAAAGACGTGCGCATCGTCGTGCTCGACCCGGGCCACGGAGGAGAGGACCCAGGTGCAGTCGGGCCTCACGGACTCAGGGAGAAGGACATCTGTCTCGAAATAGCGAAGAGGCTCAAAGAGATCATCGACAAGACGGAAGGCATGAAGGCCTTCCTCACTCGAACCGGTGACTACTTCGTTCCCCTGCGAAAGAGAACCAGGATCGCCAAAGAGCTTGGTGCAGATGCGTTCGTGAGCATACACGCGAATGCATCCCGCAGCCGGGGGGCTACCGGCACGGAGGTTTTCTTCCTCTCTCTCACCGGCGCCTCCGACGAAGCCGCAAGGGATCTCGCCGCGATGGAGAACGCGGCCGACCTGGTGGGCGGAATTTCCCCGGAGACCGAGGGCGACATCGTGTCCATCCTCACGGATTTGAAGCAATCGAACAATCTCTCCAGAAGCTCCGAACTGGCGGAGTGCATCCTCGACGCCCTTGTGCGCCACCGGCGGCTCGTGACGCGCGGCGTGAAACAGGCGGGCTTTACGGTATTGAAGTCGGCGGATTTCCCGTGCGTTCTCGTCGAAGTGGCTTTCATTTCGAACGCCTCTGAAGCCAGTCTCCTCAAATCGGAGAAGTTCCGCAACGACGCTGCAGAACTGCTCGCCTCCGCCCTGAAGGATTACTTCAGGGTCTACGCCGCTCTTGACGGCCCCTCCGGCTCGGCGGCCCAGTAGGGAGGACCCCCCTGGACAAGCTTGCGGCAATCGACCGATGGCT